>JBAQYC010000122.1:0-3407 GCA_049299835.1 Candidatus Cryosericum sp.
GTATGACCCTGATGCATCGCGCAGACACCAGTACGATCCATGGTTTACAGAGTACAAGGCGCTTTATGGAACTCTGAAGCAGCAGTTCAAGGACACGAGACAGCTCACTGAACGGCGAAGCTAGAGAAATGAAGGAGCTGCGGGAATGGACCGGTCACCGGGTATGTCGGTGAGTCCACAGGACTTCCCGGCAGCCTCCTTTGTGAGTGGCGCAGCTGCAACCGTTGCACCACCCTCTCGTGCTCCAGATGCCCCCGGTAAGACCGACGACAGCCGGTCTCCTCCCGCCGGGGGCATCTGTACTTTCTGATGCGCGTCATGCACCGGAGATGTGCAGTGCGTATAGCGGGCACTGTACTATTCTTCCATAGTATTCCACAGGCTCGACATCAGGTGATCGACGCGTCCGGACGCTCAATCTCACAAGGTGATCGAAGTGTCGGGAGATGTCCCGCCATGATCATGGATGCCTGGTCGAACAGCCGGAGAACATTTTGCGTCTCCATGTCCAGGCGGACCGTGACCAGCAGTGCGGTTTCGCCGTCATGAGCAGCAGCTGCAATTGCATGAACAGCATTGTTGTGGCCAGATCGGTAGTCCTCGAGTCTATCAGCGCCAAGGAACGCTACGTTCTCGAAGCAGTCTGAAAGGACGTCGGCACTTGTGGCCTGTGCCTCAGCGATGGGGACGGTGAACACAAAGAAGACTCCAGCTGGATCATGCCCGATGGACCCCCTGCCTTTCACATCGATGACAGGGATTGGGTATGGCGCGCGCGTCCATCCGCCCACATCCGGAAACGGGTTTCCGTCCACAGACATCAGATGTGCGGACATTCCTGATGCACGAATCTCCTCCAGCAGGCTCGATGCCCTGGCATAGAGGAGTACCAGACGCTGGTGCACAAGCAGAGTCAATTCGTCCATAGGTTCCTCCCCGGTTTTCCCCTGCAGTATAGGAGTGCCCCAGTGCGGGACAAGGAATACTGCCTCCCACAGTAACGTGCCCGCCCTGTTCAGCGATTTTGTCTGTGCCGGGCTTCGTCCACGTCCACGAGGCCGAGGCCCGGCAACCTTTCTCAGGGGGCGGGGCCGCGACCCCCCTCAAGTGCCGGCGGTGTTGTCTGGAGTCCGGAGCAATTGTGAATTTTGGCTCATCTCGCACATGCGGGTCGAGAGTCGTGCCAAGGCGAAATGTCAATGATGATGTGCCAGAAACCAATTTGACGAATCCTCTCGTGTGTGGTAGAATCTCCTAGTAACAAAATCTGCTGAATGGGAAGGAGTACTACAAGACATGACCAGAAGAATTGTCTCATTTGTTCTCGTTGCTGCTCTCATGGTTGTTGCGTTCACCGGGTGCGCCAAGAAGAGTGCCTACATTGACGGCACGTACGTTGGCCACTCTTCTGCAGATCCGCACGGCAACGTCGGTGAGTGTACATTGACAATCTCCGGCGACAAGATTACAGACGTCAAGTATATCGAGCGTATTGCCAAGACCAAAGACAATTATTCCTATCCGGCCGCAATCGATGCTATTGCCGCTATACAGGCGAAGCTCATTGAGACTGGCGACATCGCACAGGTCGACGCCGTTGCCCAGGCAACCGGCACCTCCAATCAGCTTAAGGACGCAGTCAACGATGCGCTGAAGGACGCCGGAACAGCTGGCGCCTACACCGATGGAACCTACGTCGGCTTCTCTGCTCCAGACGAGCGTAATAATGTCGGCTTTGCCAAGGTCACCGTGTCTGGTGGCAAGATCTCCGATGCCGTGCTCATGGATCTTCAACTGAAGACATCAGACAACTATCCTTATCAAGCTGCCTTGGACGCATGGGCCACGCTCGAGCAGAGCCTGCTCACGGCTCAGGACGCCACTAAAGTCGATGCCGTCGCCAAGGCAACCGGTACCAGCGATCTCTTTAAGGAAGCTGCTACTGACGCTCTCGCAAAGGCAGCTAACAAGTAGTTTTCTCTACAGTATGCAATACCAGGCCGACCCTCACGGGTCGGCTTTATTTGTACCAGGGACGCGCCTCGTTCCAAAGGAGGCGTTTCCCTGCCACCAAGACATGAATGATGGATGGTCGATGCTGCTGTTCGCAGGTATCCCGTATGGGGCGTGATATACTCTGGACATGGTCTCAGAAAGCAGACTCTTGCAGGAGGTCGTATATGCAGACAGATGAATTTCACTATCGCAGCAGTGACAACCTGAACCTCTATGCACGTGTATGGGCGCCGGACAGCCAGCCAAAAGGCGTGGTCGTGCTGATTCACGGCCTGGGCGAATATGGGGGCCGGTACGTGGATATCGGACGCAGCTTTGTGGACCGCGGATATGTGTTTGTGGCGGGAGACCTGCGCGGGCATGGCCTGTCCGAGGGCAGACGGGCGTTTGTTTCGCGTCTCGATGACTTTATGGATGACCTGGATCGGTACTGCGGTGAGGTCAGGACGCGGTTCCCCGGCAAGCCGCTGTTCCTGTACTGCTTCAGCATGGGTTCAACCATTGGCGCCGAATATTTGATCCGCAGACATCCCCGGCTGGCGGGCGCTATTCTGAGCAGCGGTGGATACCTGCTACCGCCGGCATCGGTGGCCGCCATGGGCAAGCTCAAGGTGCTTCGGCACATTGTGCCCACGATGGCCATCAGCAACGGGATGGGTCCGAATCGAAGCAAAGTCTGTCATGACACCAGCGTCCTGGACGCGTATGATGCCGACCCACTCGTCTACAAGAAAATCACCGTTGGGCTGGCGTCTGTCTTTATGGACGCTAACGTCGAGATTCTCGCGCGTGTCGGCGAGATCCAGGTGCCTCTGCTTGTCATGCATGGGGAGGACGACATCATCGCGATACCCGAGGGGTCTAAACGGCTCGCAGAGGGCGTTCACGGCGACGTGACCCTCAAACTGTGGCCGGGACTATACCACTTCATTCACCATGAACCGGATGGGGCAAAAGAACAGGTGCTCTCTTTTGCTGCCGACTGGCTGGACACACATCTTCCAGCGCACTGACCACCATTCATTGAACCGGCGGTCCTCAGAGACCATTGCCCGAACCAGCAAGCGCCCCCGCGGGAGCGGGGGCGCTTGCCATCCTGATGCAGAATTGCTGTGCGTTGGACTAGTGCTTGCCACCTCTCTTGGTGAGTCCTGATCCATCAGGTGTCCCCTTGAGGGCGCCATCGGCAGTGGCAAGTCCTGCGCCGGTGGCATCAGCACCCCAGGAGATCGTGGTCGGTCCGGTGGGGTCGAGAATACTTCGTGTTCCAGCAGGCAACTTCACGGCGGTGGTTTCCAGGATTGTCTCCGCGTCAGTGGCAGCTAACGCAGGGTCCTTCTGCGCCATCAATGCAACGATGCCAGCAACGTGCGGTGACGCCATGCTCGTGC
>JBAQYC010000123.1:0-6730 GCA_049299835.1 Candidatus Cryosericum sp.
CCGTCTTGATAAGTTCCAGCTCGATAGCATCTTTAAGTATCTACACGTCTTCGACCAACCCCTTCGTCGGGACGAGGGTCGCAAACGGCGTAGCCGCTTGAATCGTCTCCAGCTGTGCAACCGGGGATACGTTCGTGCTCAAACCCGTGCCAGTGTGCATGGCGTGTTGCAAGAAGCGACGCTACCGTACCAGCCCACTGGTTGGAGCATTCAATAACATCCGGTCCTGGCAAATCCCCATACGCCTGGGTCGTAAATCTGCTGTCGACGATCAGATGAGGCTCGCCGGCCATGATCAGAAGGAAGCACTCATCGCCGCGCCTCTGGTGTGACACCGATATTGCAGCAGAAGTCCTGCAGGATGAAGCCCTACGCTTCATTGTCCTTTGTGCTTGCTCGTCTACAATAGTGTCGAGGTGAGACGATGGCGACAGTGACAGCAAGAGTGTACTTGACAGAAGACTTCAAACAGGGAGCCGTTCCTCTCTCAGCCTCAACCTATATTGAGGCACTGCAGAACCTTGTTGCAGAGTATCCGGTCCTGAAGGGCACCATCCTTACCGGAGAGATGAGATTGAAGCGGGATTACATCTATCTGCTCAACGGGAAAAGTGTCGAGTTTCTTGGCAAGGAAGATACCGTGCTCAACGACGGTGACAACATCTCGCTTTTTCCACCCGTCGGCGGCGGATAGTCAGACCAGGCGCTCAACGAGCGCCTGGTCTCGTGATACAAAGCAGTCTCTTACAGGGCTACCTTGAAAACAGACGGATACAAGTCAGCGTGGGCGACAGTTCCGTGCAGGACAGGGTTGATCATGGAGCTGATGTCGGTCTGCTCTCTCAACATCCTGAGATAGACGCCGGGGTTGACGGCGCCTTCGCCCACGAAGACAAAGCCTCTCAACTTTCCGTCCTTGACCGCGATCTTGTGATACTCGCCGTCACTCACGTTCCTGTACACGTCACCTTCGTCATGCGTGCTGAGCCCGCCGGTGAAGATGGTCAGTCCGAAGACCATGAGGATGTTTCTTAGGACATCGCCACTGTACGGCATCTCCATGCCGAGCATATTCGCTGCAGCATTGTTCGCCTGCTCTACAGCGACCGGCCAGAGGGCGTGAAGCGTCTTCTGTCCCAGCAGGATGTCGTCTGTCTCGGCGGCATCCCCCGCGCCATAGATACCCGGTACGCTTGTTTCGAGATACCGTCCAAGAACGATACCCTTGTTGATCTGCACATCCGACCCCTTGAGGAAGCCGGTATTCGGACGCACGCCTTTGCCGTAGACGACACAGCTGCCGCTGAGGACTTTCCCTGATGCGAGCTTCACCTCCAGCGCGTCGCCCTTCTCCTCGATCTCCACGATGTCCTCACCCTTGAGCAGTTCCACGTCGAGTCCTGCGAACGACTTCTCGATGATGACAGAAGCCTCTCGATCGACGATCTGGGACAGGACCCTGTCCGAAGAAACGACGTAGGTTACGGGGATACCGATCTTCACCAGGGCGTCGCCTATCTCAGCGTTGACCAGCCCTGCGCCCGCCAGGATGACCCTCTTCTGTGTCGATTCCGCTATCCTCTTCCTGATGACCTCGGCATCTCCGATGTTCCTCACCCCGACGACAGAAGGGAGTCTGGCGCCGGGTATGTCGGGGATGAAAGGAGACGTGCCCGTCGCAATCAGCAGCTTGTCATACGCGAACTGCTCGCCATCGCTCGTGTGCACGGTCTTCGAGATGGTGTCGATTCCGTCGACGTACTTGTCGAGTCTCAGGTCGACCCCGTCCGCCACAGGCAGCGTGCAGTTCGCAAACCAGGTCATCCCGGAAAGCATATAGGGAAGGGACATCTTGCCATACGGCTGGACTCCCTCTCCCGAGAGGACGGTCACCTCCTGTTCTGGGCTGAGTTCCTTGATCCTCGCCGCAGCTGTCATTCCTGCAACAGAGGCACCGATGATCACATGTCTCATGACAGGTCTTCAAGCCCCAGCACTTTCAGTCTCTCCTTCGTCGGAACGCTGTCTGCACCCCATCCTCTCAGCGAATAGTACTCGCCGAGCATCTTGCCAAGGTCCTCGACTTCTCCTTTGGAAGGGCCTGACGTGATCGGCTCGTTGAGGATCCTCGGAGGCAGGGTATCGTCCTTCCCCGTGAGCCCCGACTTCAGGTTGAAGAGCTTCTCCATGTTCCAGATCCTCTCGCCGATCTTAAGGAACTCCTTCTCGTCACACTCGAAACCCGTGGCGGCCGAGTAGAGTTGCGCAAGGTCCCTGGCCTGCAGTCCAAATGTCGTGAACAGGCAGGTACCTGACGAATCGAGTGCTGCGGTCAGGTCCTGCAGGAACTTTGTAACAGCGGCCTTGCCCTCGTAGACCAGCCTGTCGAGGCCGGGCGAGAGTACCTCAGCAGCGATGGTGTAGCCTCTGACGTGGCAGGCCCCTCTGTTGCTGGTTGCATATTCCAGACCGATTCCCTTGATGCCTCTCGGGTCATAGGCAGGGAACTCCTGTTTCTTCACCGACATAGACAGCTCTGGATGTCCGTAGCGCTCGGCAAGCCGGTAGGAACCCTGCGCAAGCAGCTTCCCAAACGCATCCTTCTGTTCTCCCATTGCCCGAACAGACTCCACAAGTGCATCCGCGTCACCGAACTTCAGGGGGAACGGTGCGTCCGTGGCCGGCATATACCCTTTCTCGTAGAGCTCCATCGCACAGGCAACCGTCGACCCGGCGGAGATCGCGTCAAGACCATACCGGTCGCACAGGTAGTTGGACATCGTGATGGCGTTGAGGTCCGAAACGCCACACATCGCGCCAAATGCCCAGAGAGGCTCATACTCTGGTCCGCCGCCATGCTCGCCCTTGTACTTGCCCTCGGTGATCGCGGTGATCCTTCCGCACGCAATGGGGCAATCGCAGCATCCTTCATTCCGCACCAGGTTCTGTGCCCGCAGCGTCTCGCCGCTGATCTTGTCCGCTTCAGGGAAATACGCGTCCTGTGCATTTCGTACCGGGAACGAACCGGTGGAGTTGATTATGTTCACGAGGACGGCCGTCCCATACAGGGGAAGCCCTCCGCTCGCAACGGGATTCTGCGCAAGGATCTCTCTTGTGTCCCGCACCGCTTCCAGGAACTTGTCATGGTCGGCAACGGTGACTCCCAGATTCCCTCGTATGACAATGCCTTTGAGGTTCTTGCTGCCCACGACGGCGCCGACACCTGTTCTGCCCGAGGCTCTGTGTCCGTTGAACATGACATTGGCAATCATGGACATCTTCTCGCCGGCAGGTCCGATCGCCATGGTCTCTGCTTCGAGGTGTGTCTCCTGTCTCATCAGCAGGTCGGTCTCGTTGACCAGTTTTCCCCAGAGATGCCTGGCATCGCGGAACTCAACCTTGCCCTTGTTGATCCATAGATAAACGGGTACGGCGGACTTGCCCTCCAGGACGATCATGTCGTAGCCGGTTCTTTTCAGCATGGGCCCAAAATACCCGCCCGCATTCGAGCACGCGATCGTATTGTTGAGAGGCGCCTTGGTGATTACCATGACCCGGCCCGAGGACGGTGCAGTCGTCCCATCCAGGGGACCCGTTGCGACAATGACCTTGTTCTCAGGAGCGAGGGGGTCGACCCTGGGATCGACTTCATCACAGATGATTCTCGTCCCATACCCTCTGCCGCCGATGTATCTCTTTGCCCAGTCTTCGCGCAGCGCTTCTTCCTTCACGGTATGATCCGTGAGATTCACCCTGAGGATCCTGCCCTGATAGCCGCCGTCGATCATGGGTTCACCCCCTTCGCCATCTCCGCAGCAATCCGTCTGTACGTCTGCGCGACACCGTGTTGCTTGCTGGAGACAACATCCTCGACGTCAACATAGGTCAGTGCCCCGGGCTTGCAGACCTTGATGCAGGCAGGGTCTCCGCTGCAGTGGTCGCACTTGATGATCTCCTTCCCCAGGTGATTGACTCTGATGGAACCCCAGGGACATGCCACGACGCACTGTTTGCAGCCGATGCACTTCTCCCTGAGGAAGTCGACCACGCCTGTGGTGGCATTCTTGACCAGCGCCGTGGTGGGGCAGACCTGAGCACAGTACGGCGTCTCACATTGACTGCAGACGGTCGGAACAAACGTCAGGTCTTCGCGGAATTCGATCACGTTGACCCGGGAGTCCAGTGGGTTGAATACCCCAGTCTTTTCGAACGAACAGGCGTCCATACATGCCCTGCATCCGGTACACTTCGCCGGTTCAAGCACCAGTACCTTCATGCTCACGCCTCCCTGTTTCGATTCCCTTTCCGAATGCGGGAGGTATAAGAGTTTTCCCTTATGCCCTATTGGCTTCACTCCGTAGCGACTGCCGTAGGCTATGAAGCTCGGGTATCCTCCTTGTACCCTTTTCCGAAGAATTGTCAACCAAGCCGGCTAATTCAGTATTTTGTGGGCGCCTGTTTCGGTCGGATAATGATCGTGTGTGTCGGCCGTCCCAGCGTGTGACGATACGTGAGTACATGGCGCGCGTCGTCCTTGAGGAAGGTGCCGTCCGTCATCCATACGTTGTACCCGAACGAGTACTGCAACGGCGGCACGAAGATCTCGGTGGGCAGGGCGATGCCGGGGTCGTGACGGAACGTGAACCGCAGGACCCGATGACGCATGTCGAACGACAGTTGAAGGGGTTCGCCGGCAGTGGCGAGCGGGTATGGGCGCACGACGGCGCGAAGCGCCCGCCCGCCGTTGTCGAGAACCCTCACATCGCGTCCCTGGTCTGCACTCCAGATGGACAGGTCTTCGCCGTTCCAGCCATCGCCCCTCTCGTTCGTGTTGCCCGCCGTGTAGTTCCAGATCGTGGCTGAGCAGAGACTGCTTTCCACTGCACAGAGACTGTGGTCTATGAGTGCCTCCTGTTCCCGGTAGTCGCCGGTCCGAAAGGCCCTTCCCCCATGGAGGTCGTAGGGGATGCCGATCTCGCCGACGACGGTGGGCCCGTGCAGGCGTTCGGTTCCAGTCTTACGGATGGACGTAAGCTGCCAGGCGGCACTGTGGCGTACCGCCCACGGTCCGACGACGATCCGGCTGCGCACAGTGTCGTAGCTGAGCCATGTACTCGACTGCTTCAGAAGCAGTGGAATCGTATCATACCAGTGTGGCGCGGACACGAAACCTGAACATCCGTCTCCGATCTGCAGCGGCAGAGTCTGCGGTTCACCCTCGGCGAAAATCAGCGCTTTGGGATCCACTGCCCGCACTGCGTCCGCATAACGTCGTATGAAGGGAACAAGATAGTCACGCTCGAAGTCGACGTCTCGCCCGCCCACATGCGAGAAGTAATCCGGAACGAGCAGCTGGGGCTTGCCCTCGTCGTCGACCGCCCATACTCCGTGGTCGCGCCAGATACACGGTCTGTCATCCTTCCACGCCCGGACGTGTCCCGTGTTGAGCCTTCGGTGTCCTTGCAGGCGGGCGCCGGTCAACCCCATATCCCAGACGCCCACCTCCTGTTCCAGCCCGTCTCCCAACCCAAACGACTGGAGAGGGGTCGGCTGGAGGTCGGCCTTCAGCATGCTGATGTGCGCCGTCAGGTCTTTCCACCCGATGTACCCGTGCGACGGCTCATTGAACGTGTCATAGCCGACAACGCAGGACATTCCCTTTAAGCGCTGCACCACCTGCACAATAGCGTTCACATAGTGCCGCTGCAGGTACTCCTGGACTGGTTCGCCCTCGACGAGAACGTGTGGGGCGAAGTCGTTTCCGCCGAAGAAGAGCGTGAACATCGTCGCCGATGCCAGTCGATCTGCATTGGTCGGCCAGATGAGGGTGGAAAAAGGGTCTCCGTGCGTCTGATGGACGATGGCGGCGCACGTATCCACGAATCTGGTCATGTCGAAGCCGACCGTCTCCAGCGTCCAGCCCGGTGCCCCGTCGCCCCCCGTGAACCTGCTCCAGACATCCTGGTGCGGGTCCACGAACACGGTGAAACCCATGTCCCCCGCCAGCCGAACGACCTGCTCGAGGTAGTCCAGGTACGCGGTATCGTAGAGCTCCGGACCTGCGTGCTCGACCGCCTCCCACGTCACCAGAAAGCGCAGCAGCGTCAGTCCCCAGGATTTGAGACGCGACAGGTGCTCGACCGCCTCTGACAGAGGAAACGGCCGACCTACGAACGAGACCATGCGGTGGTCGAAGAATCCTTCCGAATGATGTGTTGCACCATCTGGAGTGGTCGGCATCTTTGTGTCGCCTCCCAGGTTGACGCCACGCAAGAGGAGCGTGCGTCCTGCTTCGTCCCGGAACCAGCTCTCGTCAGTGTGCAGCATCATGCCTTTTCTGCAACTCAGGTGATGTGAAACCGTCCACGGAATTCGTCCAGGATTGAGCGGAAGTCAGCCGGCAGCATAGCCAGGCACGGCTCAGCCAAGTCGGCTGGAACGCCGTGATAGAACGCCTCGGCGATACTGCCGGCGATGGCCGCCTGCGTGTCGGCATCACCACGCAGGTCCACGGCGTTCTGGAGGCTGCTGTGCATGTCCGTGGACGCAAGGAAGCAGATGATCGCCTCGGGGACTGAGAGCTCGGCGGCTTCGAACCAACCCCCCGTACAATCGATGAGCGACCGCTGAAGGTCATAGCCAAACGTTTGCTCCAGGTATTCCCGGATATCATCCTTCGATACGCCTGTCCTGGCAAGGAAAATGGCTGCCGCAACAGCCTGTGCTCCCG
>JBAQYC010000124.1:0-6829 GCA_049299835.1 Candidatus Cryosericum sp.
TCGACTCATGTCCCCTGGACACAGATACGATGCTGTCCTCTTTGATGTCGACGATACGTTGCTGGATTTCCGTGCCAGCGAGGAGGTCGCATGCAGAGCTGTCTTCGACCTCTATCCGGCCAGAAGCTTGTCCCCCGACGCTTTTCTCGCGGCGTTCCAGAACGCCAATGACAGCACATGGGACCTCTATATGCAGAAGCGTATCACACAGGCTGAGGTGGCCGACAAAACGTTCGAGGATCTGGCCCGACTTCTCCCCATGTCAAACTGTGTGGACACACACGATGCAGCTCTCACGTTCGAGGAAGCATTTGCGGAACAGAGTGTCGTAGAACCCGATGCCCGGGTCTTCGATCACGCCTTGCAGCTGCTGGACATGACCGCGAAGCAGTGTCTCTTCGTTGGAGACTCAATCATCAGTGATGACACAGGCGCTCGGAATGCAGGCATGGATTTCTGCTGGTATCGTCGACATCATGCGGCTCTGTTCGCTCCGACGACAGCGGTAGGCGTCATTCAGTCGCTCATTGAACTCCCTGTCCTGCTCGACGTTCCGGATATCTCTTGCCGTTGAACCAACGGTTGACCCGGATACCACGGGAAGCTACAATGGAGGGCAATCTCAAGGCCCATGAGCTTCACCTGGGCACATGAGAACAACTGAGGTGACTGGATGGTACAGTGCGCTTGCGCCCGACTCAAGAAGCGGCAGAGCCTTGCTGCGATGTCCCTGATCATCTTGATCAGTCTCCCGGGAGTTGTGGTATCCCTATGAAATGGTTCCAATTACGGGAACGACGCCTTCTGTCTCCTCGCAGCGTGGGCACCGCCGGCAGAGCCACCCTCGCCATGATTGAAGGCAAGTTCAACGTCGCAGAGACATTTGTTCTGCCGGGAAACGCATACCGTCATGCCCTTGCCGGCGCACGAACGCTGTCTGAAGCCCGGCATGCAATTGAGAATTATGACTTCTCCACAGACACTCCGGATTTCGCCCGGCTGATCGAGTCGGTCGGTCCGGACATCATGGAACGATGCTCTCCAGTCGTCTCCCGAGCCTGGTCCTGGTTTGACCCGGGATCCTTCGACACAGCTCTGGTCGTTCAGGGGCCAATAGAACTGCAGAACGCAATTCGAAAGTCATGGTTGCGACTTCTGGACATCCAGACGCTCCAGAGAGCCCATGACGCCGGTGTGACGGAGGCAGAGTACCTGTCGACGGCTTCCATGGCGATCCTCGCACAACGCGCCGAGCTCCACCCTGGCCTCTTTGGTCGCACCTGGTCACCAGATGCAGGCCTCGGGCAACCACATGCTATCGTGCAATGCACACTGGGTACAGGTGGTGCTGAAGCCGCTGTCTGGGAGTGGACCCTCGGTGCGAGCGGTGAGGTCCTCCACCGGCCGGCCCCTTCACCCGCTGACGAACGCCCTGTCAGTCAGTCCGCACGCATGGCATCTGTCCTGAGTGGCCAAATGGCCATGCCCTGCATTCTCGATTGGATCTGGGATGGCCAGGAACTGACGTTCCTGGCGGCGTTTCCCGCTCCGGCTCACATCGGTGCACGTGTATTCTCTCGGCGCGCGCTGACCCGCCTGATACCCCGCCCATTAAGCCCAATGGCTGCCGACATTGTCGTCCAGCTTCTCCACGATTTGTCGCAGGATGCGGGGGCATTACTGCTCGGGCACCGCACACCACCGATTCCATCGGATGTTGCGAGGCTTTTCAATGGTTACATCTACATTGACTCGACATTTACCGGCAGCCTGCTCGACCGTGCAGGGCTGTCAGAAGACTCACTGAACAATCTGCTGCTGGGACAGACGAGTGTCGATGCAAGACTGTCCGCCAAATCCCTCATTCGCCTGCCACGAGCGTCACGAGCAGCCGCAGCCGTCCGGCTTGCCGTACCTCGCTTTGAACAATGGATCAGCAGCAACAGTACTCACCTCGCGGAACTGGACAGTGTGCAGGTCGAGACCCGTGCCGGCGAAGAAACACTGGTCAACCTGCAGCAATTGCTGGCCTTCATGCGTCCTCTCGTACTTGATCTTCTCTTGTTGCAGATCTCGTCCTCGTTCCGGGCAGACGACCTGAGACATGCACTTGCGGGCCACGGCATACAGGAACGTTTCGACGAAGCACTTGAAGCTGCGGGCGACACAGCGGGTCTGGACCCATGGACACACCTCGACCGCATCGCCGCCAGGGTTTCCGACGACACCGCTCGCCTCGCCACCGAAGCGATAGCGAGAGGCGACAGCGAACAGGCATTGCGCGCTTTGTGTACGGATGTCACGGTCGAGCGCGACCTGGAGGCATTCATGCGTGCATTCTCCTTTTTCAGAACATCCGTCGTCGACGTAGGATCTCCAACCCTGCAGGAGCGTACCGACCTGCTGCCCGTCACCCTGCTGCGAGCACGTGAAACCGGCGCAGCCGTTCGCGTCGAAGCAGCCCATGACCCACTCGCATGGCTGGATGCGTTGCCCGGCGGAGGCGACCCCCGGCTCAGGAAGAGATACCAGGCAGTGATACGGACGGCCGCCGTCACGGAAAAGGCCTGGTTCTACATCGCCAAGTCACTGTCGCGGGCACGGATGCTGCTGCTGCACGCAGGGGACCTTCTCGTCGAGCAAGGGAGGCTGGACCGTCGCGATGACGTATTGCTGCTTGAACGAGAGGAACTTGTACAAGATGGGGACTTCAGGGTGATCGTCGCTGAGCGCGCATCCACGACGCGGAACAACATGGCATCGACCGCGCCGGAGGTCATCGTCGTCGAGGAGTCCTGACGGACATTGTCCATCAACGTTCCTCCATGCAAAAAGGCCGGCAAAGATGCCGGCCTTTTCCTCGTTCACGAACAACGATCAGTCACGCTTGAAGGGCAGCTTGGGAACCAGATAGTTGACGAAGGCGCCAAAGTTGCGCGTCTGCATGTAGATCGTACCCGGTCCCGTCAGGTCCACGACCAGGCCTTCGCCAGAGAACAGCGTCTGCTTGAGGCCCCCGATCGTCCTGACGTGATACCCCATCGATGCGTCGAAGGCCACCATGTGACCCGTGTCCATGACCAGTTGTTCTCCGGCAGCAAGCGTGACCGCATGGATGGCACCATAGCTGGACATGAAGAGCATGCCCACGCCGGTCGCCTTCAGAACAAACAGCCCCTCCCTGGAGAAGAACGTCCGGGCGCCGCCCCACTTGGTGTCGAGCTCGATTGCCGGAGATGATGCGAGAAAGGAACCAGACTGGACGAACAGGCTTTCGCCCCGCATCTCGCGAGCAGCAATGTCACCGACTAGTGTCGGGGCAAACGTCACCATACCGGGGCCATTCTGTGCCGTGAATGTGTTCTGAAACAGGCTCTCGCCGCCGACGGCTCGCTTCAGCGCTCCGAACAGGCTACCCTTCGACCCTGTCTCCATTCCAACATTAGCCGTCATGCTGACCATGGCATCCGAATCGGCGACAACAGACTCCGACGGGTCGTGCTGCAGCTCGAGCAAGGAGTAGGATGGCTGTTACATGATCTGGTATTGCATGGTTGCCTCCTGTCAATTGGGTGCAGCTTCAGATATGCTGTCCCTGCATGCAGGGTACCGATGGTCGATTCGCTGTCAAGCGACCCACGATGGGAGGCTGCGGAAAGTTCGACGCAAGCAGGTACATTACCGATTCGTTCCCGGCGGGACAACCTGACAGCCGGCTCGTTGCTGAGACCGCTTCCGACGCTACAATACTCGTGGAGGTGACACCATGCGGCTTGAGTTGGTAGCAGTCACAAAAGACGAGGACATGAACGTCATCATCGGACAAACACACTTCATCAAGAGTGTCGAGGACATCTATGAGGCGGTCGTGAACGCCGTGCCTGGCGTGAAGTTCGGGCTGGCGTTCAACGAAGCATCCGGGGTCTCCCTGGTAAGGTGCGCCGGGACAGACGACCACCTGACCGCCTTGGCCCGTAACAACGCCCTGGCAATCGGTGCAGGACACATCTTCGTCCTGCTTCTGGGGAACGCCTACCCGATCAACGTGCTCAACGCTCTCAAGATGGTACCGGAGGTCTGCACGATCTTCGCCGCAACGGCGAACGCGCTCAAGATCATCGTCGCAGATGACGAAACCGGCCGGGGTATCCTGGGCGTCATCGACGGAGAAAAGCCCAGGGGTATCGAGAGTGAAAGTGATGCAAAGGACAGAAAGACGCTATTGCGACGATTCGGCTACAAATTCTGAGACAGTCTGCAGCCCCCGGACGGTCAGCCGGTCTCTGTGTCGTCTACTGTCATCACGTGGTTCGGACTGGCAGGATCGTTGCAGCGTGGAATCGACGCTAGAATCCCCTGGATGTGAGGACGAAGATGAGCACGATCGTGCCGATCAGCCAGACCCCTGTCATCGTTCCTCCGATCACGAGAGCCTTGTGTGCACGCCGCCTGTCGAAGTCAGACCCTCCGACAAGGTCAAACATGTCCTGAGCCTCGCGTGCGAACAGGACGGAGAGAAGACCAAGGACAACGCCTGCCACTGGCACAATTATGGAAAAAAGAGCGAAATGCCACGCAAGCGTCGCCAGTTCAGACTGGCGTTGCATGACACTGCCCAGACGTACGTGCGACGGATCGAAGATCACATCCAGTGTGTGGTCCTCAAGGCTCTCCACCGGAACAGCTTTCGGCGCAGAAGCATCCTGCTTTCGCGACACAACTGACGGTGCTCCGACGAGGGCCTGGTCCTGGTGTTTGTTTCTGTGTCTTCTGGCTCCCATATTCGTATCATATCCAGTCATACACCGGAGTAAAGCCAGGGTGGCAGGAAAAGGCATCGTCTCATGACTAGTGTCGAGATCCTTGTCGAGGGGTTTTCCCTGCGCGAAGCGTCGGGGACATGGCACATCTCGTCAAATATCGTCCTGGTTCGGGACGAGGGCGTCCTCCTGCTGGTGGACCTTGGAGCACCGGATCAGCAGCAGACCTTACTCGATACCCTGTGTCGCCATGGGCTCACGCCTGGAAACATCGATGTCATCGTACTGACTCACCTGCATATCGACCACGTCGGCGCTCTCGGGCTCTTTCCGGGCACGAACATTATCGTCCCGGAAGGCACAGTGACGGGCAGTCGGTTCCGATTCTGTAATCCCACGACACTGCGCCCGTCCCCTCACAGCTTCGTCCTGCGCGTCCCGGGACACACGGCAAACGACATTGCGCTGGGACTGCGCGGGGATGATGGTACGACGACGGTCGTGGCCGGAGACCTTTTTCCACTCGATCTGAACCCGGGTTCCCCTGTCACCGCTGCCAGCCATGCAGCTCTCGCAGCAAGTAGACAACGGGTCCTGGACATGGCCGACGTCATCGTAACCGGGCATGGACCCATCCTGACAGTCAGTCACCCTCGATCACACTAGCGGTCAGAACGCAAATTGCCGGCAATCCAGGCGTACCGGGATGGGATAGAGAGTCAGACGATCTCGCCCGTCTCCTCGCCCGTAGTACGGATGATGTGATATCTGTGAACCAGGGCGACGCCGGGCGCAAGTGTGCCACCGACTGAGCAGTACTTCTCGGCGGACAGCCCGATCGCTTTGGATACGTTGTCTGTAAGAACACTGTCGCTCGTCAGGAAGTAGTCGACAAAGATGCGAGTGAAGCGGTGTGGGTGCTCCTCCGCGCGTTCACCGGACAGTTCGACACGGAATCCCGTATATGACTCCTTCATTTTGGCAAGGATCGATACGACGTCCATGCCTGTACATCCACCGAGTGCCATCAACAGCAGTTCCATGGGGTTGGAGCCCGCTCCGTGACCGCCGCCTGATTCGGACGTATCAAGGACGACCCAGTGATTCGAGGGCCCGCGTGCAACGAATGTGAGTCCTTCAGTCTGACGAACTTCGGCATGCAGCATGTTGTCTCCGGCCATAGGCGACCCCCTGTCAACAAGTCGGTCCCCGGGGACCGCCGAGTTCAGTGTAGTCTTCCGGTCGACAGGCGCAAGACGAGTTCTTCAGGAGGCCACGAGTGACTCGTCACGCACAATCGTCGATCGTGGGTAGGACACTGTAACGTGTGTGCCTACGCCGACCGTGCTCTTGATGTCAAGATGTCCACCCTCGATCTCTACGAGATCTCTGGCGATCGGAAGGCCGAGGCCCAGGCCTCCACTCCTTCTGTTGCGCGAACGATCGCCCCTGAAGAAGCGATCGAACACGTGTGCCAAATCCTCACCGGAAATCCCCGGCCCTGTATCCTCGACGACAATGCTGACTCCATGAGACTCATCGATCATACTGGACAGGGTCACGCAGTTCCCCTGTGACGTCGCAGTGATGGCGTTGCTCAGGAGATTGGCGACCGCCCTGTCGAGAAGCTGACGGTCGAGGTGCACCTTCACACGGGCGTCAAACTCGTGTGACAACAGGACGCCACGAGCTGCTGCAATTGGGGCAAATCGTCGCCAGATGTACCCCAGCACGTCGTCGACGTCAAAGTTCGACTCCTCCGGCTTGACGGCATTGTTGTCGATCTGCGCAAGCTGCCTCAATTCGTTGATCATGGTCTCGAGATTGGCGGTTTCCTGAGAGATCGCCTCTGTGGCTGAGTGCAGCTCCTGCGGGCTGGAGATCAGCCCCGCATCGAGGGCCTCCATATAGCCTTTGATGACTGTTACGGGGGTACGGAGCTCGTGCGAGAGATTGGAGAAGAGTTCTTGCTCGACCTCATCGCGGCACTTCAATTCCTGTGCCATGTGGTTGAGCGAATCGGACAATTCTGCAAACTCACGCAGTCCCTGATTGTTCGAGATCTGCGC
>JBAQYC010000125.1:0-4939 GCA_049299835.1 Candidatus Cryosericum sp.
CTTCCAGATTGCCTGCGATACATCAAAGCGCATGGACAACAAGGAACTCGAGGCTGACGCTCTGCTCGTCATGAGCCAGGTGGCCGTCGCCCAGGGAGACGCAGGCAAGGCGCGTGAACTCGCAGAGAGGGGCGGTGCACTCGGCAAGGCCTTGCACGACAAGCTTTTTCAGGCGCGTGCACTGCAGACGATCGGTGACGCGAGCGCTCTCGACGGAGACCACGAGCAGGCTGTGGTGCTGTTCCAGCAGGCTCTGGACCTCGAAGCCGATCAGCCCGATCTCGAGCTTCGTCAGCAGCTGTTCTGGGAAATGAGCGAATCGTACGAAGAAGCGGGAAACAAGGAACTGGCAAACGACTATCGCAGTCGCGCTGCCGACCTCGACGAGACTGGCGAGGATATGGACGAGTCGGATGACTCATCCGACTGATAACGTATCAGATGAGCATGTGCCGCGTTGTCAAGAACGACCAGCGACAAGGAGGATGGTATGCAGTATGAGCGTGAACTGAGGGAGACGGCAAGAGCTCTGGTGGCACCAAACAAGGGTATCCTTGCGGCAGACGAGAGTGTCGGGACCATCGGCAAGAGGTTTGCGAAACTTGGCATAGCGTCAACTGCCGAGACCCATCGTGCCTACCGGGATATGCTTTTCACGACGCCCGGCATCGAGGAATTCATCTCAGGGGTCATCCTGTATGATGAGACGATTCGCCAGGAGTCTCTGGGTGGAACACTTTTTCCCAGACTGCTTGCCGATAAGGCCATTATCCCAGGTATCAAGGTTGACACGGGGGCGGTCGAGCTGGCGCTGCACCCCGGCGAGAAGGTCACACAGGGACTGGATGGGCTCCGCGAACGGCTGGCCGAGTACCGTTCGCTTGGTGCGCGGTTCACCAAGTGGCGTGCCGTCGTCACGATCGGCCCCGGGATCCCGAGCAAGGCGTGTGTCAGTGCCAATGCTCAGGATCTTGCTCGCTACGCGGCCTTCGCGCAGGAAGCTGGACTTGTCCCGATCGTCGAGCCGGAGGTCCTCATGGACGGCGATCATGACCAGGAGCGGTGTGAGTTCGTTACCTCAGGTGTCCTGAGGTCTGTCTTCGGCGAGCTTGCCCGGCAAGGGGTCTTGCTCGAGGGTATGTTGCTCAAGCCGAGCATGACAGTCTCCGGCAAGTCCTGTTCACACCAGGCAGGTGTCCAGGACGTAGCTGAGGCGACCGTGCGCACACTGCGCCGTACCGTTCCCGGTGCCGTCCCGGGCATCGTCTTCCTGTCGGGAGGACAATCGTCTGAACTGGCGACCGCTCACCTCAACGCAATGAATAGACTGGGACCGCATTCGTGGGAGCTGAGCTACTCGTACGGACGGGCACTGCAGGAGCCCGCGCTGACCATCTGGCACGGTGAGCAGGCAAACGTCGCAGCGGCACAGGCAGCCTTCTATCATCGAAGCAAATGCAACAGTGCTGCACGGACCGGTTCATACACGCCGGAACTTGAGCGAGAGCAGTAACAGGCAGTCCTCATGGGGCTGTGACCCATGAAATGACATTCCGGGCAGTGGGAATACCCCACTGACCGGAATGTCGAGAAGGAGGAACGGCGGGGAGGCTAGCCGCCCAGGTAGGCTTTCTTGACGTCCGGGTTGTCGCGCAACTCGGCCGCAGTTCCAGAGAGGACCAGCGACCCCGTTTCGAGGACATATCCCCGGTGAGCGATAGACAACGCTTTGAAAGCGTTCTGTTCGACCAGAAGTACGGTCTTGCCCAGTCGGTTGATCTCGACGATGATGCCGAAGATCTCCTCGACGAGTACCGGTGAAAGGCCCATCGATGGCTCATCCAGAAGGATAAAGGGGTTGTTCTGCATGAGGCCGCGTCCGACAGCCAGCATCTGCTGTTCCCCTCCTGACAGAGTCCCCGCGATCTGGCGACGGCGTTCCTTCATGCGCGGGAACAGGCTGAACACTTTCTCCAGGTTCGGTCCAGCCGTGCGCTTGTCCTTGACAGATGACAGGGCGACATCCAGGTTCTCCTGGACGGTCAGGTTGCCGAAAATGCCGCGGCCCTCAGGCACATGAGAGATACCCATACGAGCGATGAGGTGCGGGGCAACATGAGTGATATCCGTTCCTTCGTACAGGATACTGCCGGATTTGGCTCGGAGGATACCGGAGATCGCGCGAAGCGTGGTCGACTTGCCGGCGCCGTTCGCGCCGATGATAGTCACGATTTCGCCTTTCTCCACCGTGAACGATACGCCTTTCAGCGCGCGGATGGACCCATAGTAGACGTCGATGTTGCGGACTTCGAGCAGCATTTCAGGCCCCCTTTCCAAGGTATGCTTCGCAGACCCGCGGGTCGTTGCGGATGTGCTCAGGCACGCCTTCGCAGATGGTCTCGCCGAAGTCCATGACCTTGATACGTTCACACACGCCCATGACAACCCTCATCTGGTGCTCAATGAGGAGGATTGTAAGGTCGAACTTGTCGCGGAGCCAGTGGATCATGTTCATCAGTTCATCTGCTTCGGCGGGGTTCATGCCGGCCGCAGGCTCGTCCAGGATGAGGAGCTTGGGCTTGGTGGCAAGAGCGCGGGCAATCTCCAGCCTTCGCTGGGCCCCATACGGGAGTGAACCCGAAATGTCGTCGGCGTGCTGCTCCAGGTGAAACAGGCGCAGGAGGTCGATGGCATAGTCGTCCACGAGCTGCTCGCCCTGCCAGTACTTGCGTGTATGGAGGAATGAGTCGGTGTTGCCATAGGTCATCCGGAAGTGATAGGCAATCTTGATATTGTCGATGACACTGGACTTGTCGAACAGACGAATCGTCTGGAATGTGCGTGCGATCCCAGCCTGCGTGATCTGATGGGTCTTCTTGCCCACGATGTTTTGCCCGTCGAAGACAATGGTGCCCTTGGTCGGCGCGTAGACACCGGTGAGCACATTGAAGACCGTCGTCTTGCCGGCGCCGTTGGGACCGATGAGCCCCACGATCTCGCCAGGCTCCATCTGGATATTGAAGTCCGAGACGGCGCGCAGGCCACCGAAGAATTGCGTGAGATGCTGAACGTCGAGGAGAGCCATTATGCGCTCACCTCCTTCCTTTGCCGCTTGGGAATGAGGATGAAGCTGAATTCCTTGAGGCCCATAATGCCCTCAGTTCGGAAGATCATAGTCAGGATGAGGATCAACGGGTAGATGACCAGGCGCCAGGATTGCAGACCGCGCATCAGCTCAGGCAGAAGAGTGAACACTGCCGGACCGACAATAGCACCGCTGATGGACGTGGAACCGCCGACGTACAGGTAAATGAGGTATTCCAGCGACTTCACGAAACTGAAGTTGTCCGGATGGATGAACTGCAGCAGGTGGGCGAAAACGCCGCCGGAGATCCCGGCGAAGAAGGCGGAGAAGACGAACACGAACACCTTCTGTTTGGTCGTGTTGATGCCCATGGCCTCCGCTGCGATCTCGGAGTCGCGAACCGCCTTCATCGAACGTCCGTGCGAGGAGAACAGGTAGTTGCGCATGAGAACAACACTCGTGATCGCGAACACGAAGACGACTTCGAGCGTTGTGAACTTGGGGATACTGCCCAGTCCGCGTGGACCGCCCAGGACGTCAGTGACACGGATGATCGTTCGGATGAGCTCGTTTGCAGACAGTGTCACGATGGCCAGATAATCGCCCTTGAGGCGCAGTGAAGGCGCACCGACGAGGTATCCTGCTCCGGCAGCCAGCAACCCGCCGGCAAGGACGGCGACGATGAAGACGGGATACCCTACCCACAGATTAGCAGTGCTGGTATGCAGCCATACAGTCGTGATCATGGCGGACGTATAGGCGCCCACGGCCATGAAGCCGGCGTGTCCGATGGAGAACTGGCCGGTGAAACCGTTCACCATACCCAGACTGACAGTCATGACGATATTGATGCCGGCCAGGATGATGAGCTGGATGAGGTAGGCGTTCAGAATACCCGCCAGGTTCAGGGCCTTGATGACGACATAGGCCAGCACGAAGACGATGACCGTCGTCGCAGTGCGGTGTGCCCGAAGGAAGCTCATGTCAGACCTTCTCCGGCATAAACTTGCCCAGCAGGCCGCTCGGTCGAATCAGCAGGATGCCGATAAGGATAGCGAATGCGATGCCATACCCCAGGTTGGAGTTGACGGACGTCGCAAGTGCCTCCGAGATGCCCATGATATAGGCACCGAGCACGGCTCCCGGAATGTTGCCGATACCTCCGAGGACTGCAGCAATGAACGCCTTGAGGCCAGGCCAGGTACCCAGGAACGGTGAGGCAAGCATACCATACGTCGTTCCGTAGAGGATGCCTGCTGCCCCGGCAAGGGCCGGCCCGACGATGAACGCCGTACTGATGGTGACATCAATGTTGATGCCCATCAGACTGGCCGTCGACTTGTCGAATGCGACGGCGCGCATCTGCTTGCCGATCAGGGTCTTGTTGACAAACCAGAACAGCAGGACCATCAGGATAACCGAAACTCCGACGTCGAGCAGCAGCACGTTGGAGATGCTGAGGCCGAGATTGCCGGGTATGGGGATCTGCTTGGTGACGATCAGATCGGGGAACTTGCGGAACGTCGGGCCGAAGACGAAATGTACCCCGAAGAGAACAAAGTCCTGGGAGCAGAAGTTCTCGAGGAACAGCGAAACGCCGAGCGCGGTGATCAGTGCCGAAAGGCGCGACTTGTAACGTAGTGGACGATAAGCAAGTTTTTCCATGACGAAACCCAGCAAGCCGCAGATAAGCATGGCTGCAATGATCGTCGGGAGGAAGGCGCTACCAAAGATCTTCGTCATGACGGGGGCAAGAAAGAAGCCCATATAAGCGCCGACCATGAAGATGTCGGCATGGGCGAAGTTGATGAGGCGCACGATGCCGTACACCATGGTGTAGCCCAGGGCGATCAG
>JBAQYC010000126.1:0-3215 GCA_049299835.1 Candidatus Cryosericum sp.
CCCATCAGGCTCACCATCGCCGTGTGATCGTTCAGAACCGAGGAAAGCTGGCCGAGATCATACCTCCCCTCCCCGTCGACCTTTATGTAGTGAGTCTTGTAACCTTCCTTCTCCAGCGCCTTGTACACACCGAGTGTGGCAGGGTATTCGATCTCGCTGGTTACAATCTCGGGCTTGTCGACGGCCTGAGCCCACGTCGAGCCCCACAGCGCTATGTTGATGGCTTCGGTACCACTTCCCGTGAACACGACCTCGTTCTGTGAGGCTCCAATGGCAGTTGCAAGGCGGTTCTGTGCTCTTTCTATGAGCTCTGCGGCCCCAGTGCCGCACTGCGTGAATGCCGCTGGTACCGCGTATTCATCGACAGCAGCAGCGTGCATCGCTTCCCAGACTTCGGGCGCAACCATCGTACTGCGGAAGTTGTCAAGATAAATCATTGCCTGCCTCCTTTTCCTGCGATGGACAAGAATGGCATCAAATGCAGGATTACCTCTTTCAGCCTATCACAAACGGGGCAAAGTCAACACGAGAAAAAGCGGTGAATCTGAATCAGCGCCCGGAGCGGTGGCGGCTGAGCATCGTGTACACCCTTCTCATGTTTTTGTAGTGTTGCAGGTCGGAACGAGACAGCGCCAACATCAGCCGGACAACATCAGGCTGACTCGGATATCGCTCAGCGATCGCCCAATATCCTCTGAAAGCCTTGTGCTCGGCTTTCACAACTTCATCGAGCCCCTGGAGCAGGGCACTGTGGTCGAGAACCTGTCCCGCCTCCAACGAAACAACTGCCTCTCTGTGCGGCTCATACACAACGCCCGTATATTCACGGTACAATTGTTGCAACTGCTGTGCATGAGCGCCCTTGTCGGCTGAAAGCAAGGTGAATGCTCTCTTCAGGCGCCTGTCAGGAGTAATCTCAACAAGCTGGGAGTAGCGGCCGCGCGCTTCGACCTCATCCTCGATTGCACTTTCCAGCAACTCCTGGAGACTTGTCGGGACTCCTTGCACCATTCGTGCAATGTGCTTTCCAACGCGATTTCCGAGCGACCGAAGACGCCGCTGCCCCCGCCACAGCGTGCGGAGAGTGAAGACACTGCCAATTGTTCCTCCCTGCCTGATAATATCATCCTCAAGCTGGGAGATCAGGTCGTCGCCACCGCCGAATCGACGCGTCAGGACCAGAATCACTGTGACACCTGTGAGCTCGACTGCACGGACAAATCCGGATACCGCAGGAACGACGGGTCCGTCCCAGTAAGGGGTAACGAGAACGAGCCGGTCTCCTCTATCGAATGACACACCGGGGGTTCTCAGTGCTCCCAGGGCAAAGCCTCGGACTGCCCTCCCCGCCGCACGTTTCCATCCGGCGGGCAGGGCAGAGAAACGATCGGTCAGACCAAAGAGCGGAGAATCCAGCGCAGACGCCACGCCTTCGGCTACCATTCGAGAACGATCCATAACAGAGTAGAACACCGTCTTCGTTGCCATTGAGTTGCCCCTCAGACGCAATCAGCCCACCGCCATTGTAGCCGGTGGGCTGACGAATACAACGTGAGCCTCAGGTAGTCTAGAACTGGATCCCGGACTCCTCGATCTTAAGCAGACGAGCCCACTCGTCATCGATCATCTTTTGCATCTCGACAATGACGTGTTCGTTTCCTGGCCTAAACAGATGTTTAAAACGGCTCTGACCCTTGAGGAACTCCTCGATCGGCTTGCGGTCGGACGGCTTGACGTTGATATGCACGACACCATTCTCGATCTCGTACAGCGGCCAGAAGTTGGTCTCGACAGCCAGCTTGGAGTACTGCATGGTCAGTGCGGGGTCAAAGGACCAGTTGGTGGTACAGGGTTGCAGAACGGCCAGAACAGCGGGACCGTCTGCATTGAAACCTTTCTGCGCCTTCTTGTACAGATCCATGGTGTTGTTCACGGCTGCCTGAGCAACATACGGGATACGGTGAGCAGCAACGATCTCCACAAGATTTTTCCTCCACTGCGGCTTGCCGCTGCTTGCCTTGCCAGCGGGTACCGTCGTGGTGCTGGCGCCAAATGGGGTCGCACCGCTCCGCTGGTTTCCAGTGTTCATGTAGCCCTCATTGTCGTACGCGAGGTACATGAACTTGTGCCGGCGTTCAAGCGCCCCGGACAAGGCCTGAAATCCAATGTCGTACGTACCGCCGTCACCCCCGACCGCGAGAATATTGACATCGCTGTCAATCTTCCCGCGACGCTTAAGCGACTTGTATGCCGACTCGACCCCTGCCGCTACTGCGGCGGCATTCTCGAAGGTCAGATGCATCCACGGAGTGTTCCACGCAGTGAATGGATAAACAGCAGTCGTCACCTCCAGGCATCCGGTCGCGTTGAGCACAATGACCGGCTTATCCGAGGCTGCCAGGACAGTCTTGATTACAGATGCAATGCCGCAGCCCGCACACATCCGGTGACCCGAAACGATGCGTGCGTCTGTTCCGGCCGTCTTGAGCGCAATCTCTTGAAGTGTAGGCATCTCGACTACCCCCTCAGCCCGACATATCGCTGATGCTCCGGGTCCAGCTTGCCGGACAGCAGTTCGTCAAACACGGATTCGATCTCGGTGGCCATGATATCGCGTCCACCCAGACCGTAGATGTAGCTCTGTGTCGCCGGCTTTCTGTCCAGTTCGTACAGGACGTTCCGCATTTCGGTGTACACAGGTGCATAAGCCCCAAAATCCATCGATCGATCGAGCACTCCAATGACGGGAACGTCTTTCAACGCCTCACGAGCCTCAGCATAGGGGAACGGGCGGAAAAGGATAGGCTTGAGCAGACCCACCTTCTTGCCGCGCGCGCGCATCGCGTCAACAGCCACCTTCGCTGTGCCGGCCGCCGAGTTGAGGACTACGATGACTGCGTCTGCATCTTCGGTCCTGTACGTCTCACAGAACGGATACTGATGCCCCGTGATAGCGGACAGTTCCTTTCCCACCTCGGCGTATACCTCAAAGACACGCATCATCGCTTCTTCCTGAGCTCGCTTCACCTCAAGCAGATAGTCGGGCAGGACCATTGCACCTATAGTCCGGACATGAAGTAAGTCGAGTAGTCCCCTGTCCATTGAGCGAACCCCTACAAACGCTCGAACGGCGGCATCGTCGAAGATCTCGACCGGCTCGACAGCGTGGCTGGTGATGAACCCGTCCTGGTTGACCATGGCCGGCAACTGCACCC
>JBAQYC010000127.1:0-2880 GCA_049299835.1 Candidatus Cryosericum sp.
CCTTGGTACCAGGTACCAAGGTATTCACAATTCCACACAAGACAACATCGAATGACTGGCGACGCCGTCTTCATGAAGGGGCGCTCAGGTACCGACGTACGCGGGCGCCTGGGATGTCACCGCAAGAGGTCTCCCGCTCTTGCTCCGACCAAGCTTCGCCGTGCAATATTCACGCCGTGAAGTATCGCGCTTGCCGAGTGCTGTTATACTATCGACTACTAACACGCCGCAAATGTGAAGCCCGTTGTACCTGGTACAAAGGGATTCACAATTCGAAATGAGAGGTCGATGAATGGCCGAAGAGAGCATTTTCATCAAGGGTGCACGCGTTCACAACCTGAAAGACGTGAGCGTGCGTCTCCCGCGTAACAAGATCATCGTCATCACCGGCGTCTCCGGCTCGGGCAAGTCGTCGCTGGCGTTCGATACGCTGTACGCCGAAGGACAGCGACGCTATGTCGAGTCGCTCTCCGCCTATGCCAGGCAGTTCATCGGCCTGATGCAGAAGCCCGACGTCGACCTCATCGAAGGGCTGTCCCCCGCGATTGCCATCGACCAGAAGTCGGCCAGCAAGAACCCCCGATCTACCGTCGGCACGCTGACGGAGATCTACGACTATCTGCGCTTGCTGTTTGCACGGGCAGGCGTGCCATATTGTCCTAACCATGATATCCCTATCACAAAGCAGTCGCTCCAGGAGATCGTCGAACACTTGCTGGCGGAGTATGCAGGGCACACCGTTGCCTTGCTGGCGCCTGCAGTGGAAGGGCGCAAAGGCGAATATCGGAAGCTTATCGAGGACGTCCAGCGCAAAGGGTTCGAGAGCTACCGTGTCGACGGCACTGAGTATAGTGTCGATGACCCTGTCCCGAGCATCGACAAGAAGCGCAAGCACACGATCGAGCTCATCGTGGACAAGCTTCTCGTCACCGCGGACGAACGCACACGCCTTTTTGACTCGGTGGAACTGGCGCTCAAGGAAGGCAGTGACGTCCTCAAGGTCCTGGATCTGGCAACGGGCAAGCTGGACTTCTTCTCGAGCACGTTCGCCTGTCCCATCTGCGGGTACAGCATCCAGGAGATCGAGCCGCGTCTCTTCTCGTTCAACTCCCCCTACGGCGCGTGCCCGACGTGTACCGGTTTGGGTTTCCAGCTGGAGCCGGACACCGACATGATCATCGATCGCGACAGGTCATTGTCTGAGGGAGCCATCCAGATCCCCGGCTTCCTTGCCGCATCGACGTTCAGCAAAGACTTCGTTGTACAGGCGCTCCGCTATCGCGGGTATGACCCGGAACAGAAGGTGCGCGACCTGCCGGCGGGAGCCATGGACATCGTCCTGCATGGCGACAAGGATCGCATCCCGGTGCACTGGGAAGACGGCGAAGGGGCCGACCACGTCTACAAGTTCCACTGGGAGGGACTCATCAACCTGCTGGCACGCAGGTACGAGGAGACAACTTCTGAAGCGATGAAAGATGAGTATGAGCGCTTCATGATGCAGAGGGACTGTCCGACGTGTCACGGGAGGCGCCTGAAACCCGAAGCACTGGCTGTCAAGCTAGCCGGCCTCAACATCACCGAGGTTACCGACATGTCGGTCGATCAGGCATCGGCGTTCTTTGCACACCTGCCCGAGATGCTGTCGGAGAGTCAGCGCACCATAGCAAGAGAAGTCCTGCGCGAGATCAACGAGCGTCTGAAGTTCATCCTGGACGTCGGTCTGGGGTATCTCACGCTTTCACGCGCGTCGGCGACACTTGCCGGCGGCGAAGCGCAGCGTCTTCGCCTGGCGACACAGGTGGGCAGCAAGCTGGTGGGTGTCCTCTATGTCCTGGATGAGCCATCCATCGGCCTGCATCCGCGCGACAACGAACGTCTCCTGAGTACCTTGCGTGAACTGCGCGACTTGGGGAATACACTGGTCATCGTGGAGCATGACGAGGAGACGATCCGTACCGCCGATTACCTTGTCGACGTGGGACCGGGGGCCGGTGAACATGGCGGACACATTGTGGCCGCAGGGAGCCTTGCGGATATCATCGCCGAGCCGACGTCGCTGACGGGGCAGTACCTCACAGGCAAGCTGTTCGTTCCGCTGCCCGGGACGAGGCGCAAACCCAATGGCGAGCACCTGATGATCAAGGGTGCGACCGAGCACAATCTGAAGAACATCGACGCAGATATCCCCCTGCACATGTTCACCTGCATCACGGGAGTCTCCGGCTCCGGCAAGTCGACACTCATCAACGACTGTCTGTACAAGGGGCTGGCACGCCAGCTGTACCGCGCCAAGGACCAGCCAGGTCGCTATGAAAAGCTGACAGGCGTGGAGTACATCGACCGTGTCATCGTGGTCGACCAGACGCCCATTGGCAGGACGCCACGCAGCAACCCGGCTACCTACACGGGTCTGTTCACGCCCATCCGCGAGATCTACGCGCGCATGCCCGAAGCGAAGGTGCGCGGGTACGAGCCCGGCCGGTTCAGCTTCAACGTGAAGGGAGGCCGCTGCGAGGCCTGCGAAGGCAACGGCTTCACAAGGGTCGAAATGCAGTTCCTGGCGGACGTCTACGTGCCCTGCGAGGTCTGCCACGGTGCGCGCTTCAACTCTGAGACCCTGGAGGTGAAGTACAAGGGAAAGTCGATCGCAGATGTCCTGGAGATGTCGGT
Source organism: Candidatus Cryosericum sp. (assembly GCA_049299835.1). Classification (GTDB taxonomy): domain Bacteria; phylum Caldisericota; class Caldisericia; order Cryosericales; family Cryosericaceae; genus Cryosericum. The sequence continues at coordinate 2,674 of JBAQYC010000127.1, forward strand.
CGAGGAGGCCCTGCACTTCTTTGATGCACATGTGCGGCTCAAGCACATGCTCAAGCTGCTGGATGCAGTTGGTCTCGGGTACATCCGGCTGGGTCAGAGCTCCGTGACCCTCTCGGGTGGCGAGGCACAGCGCATAAAGCTGGCTGCGGAGCTTGGCAAGCGGACGGCAGGAAAGACCCTGTACATCCTCGACGAGCCGACGACCGG
>JBAQYC010000128.1:0-2676 GCA_049299835.1 Candidatus Cryosericum sp.
TTGGCGGCCTCTTCCCGCGCTGTGACATAGCCGACCAGCTCCTCTTTGGAAGGAAAAGCCGTGCCATAGATACGCTGAAGAATCTTGTTCTTCTCGTCTCCTCGCCAATACGCACCTGCGATCGACAGGAGCTTGAAGTGCTTGAGGTAGCTGGTCGAGGGAATATGGGGTCCACGGCAAAGGTCGGTGAAAGATCCCTGCGTATAGAGCGAAACAGTCGTGGCAGGGATCTCCGAGAGGATCTCGACTTTGTACTGGTCACCTCGTTCCCGGAAGAATTCAATGGCCTCGGCTATGGGTTTGTCCTGCCGGGTGAAATGCTCGCTGCGCTCAGCGATCTCGCGCATCCTCTGTTCAATGACGGCAAGATCGTCAGGCGACAGCGTCTTTGACATGTCGATATCGTAGTAGAACCCATTATCGATAGACGGCCCGATGGCAAGCTTGGAATCCGGGTAGAGTTCCTTGATCGCCTCGGCCATGATGTGTGAAGTGCTGTGCCGAAGAATTTCCAGCCCTTCGCTGTTTGCAGTGCTTACAAGCTCGATAGCATCAGCCGTGGATGGAATCGTCGTCAGGTCCACAAGCTGACCGGCAACCCTCGCAGCCACGATCGATCGCTTTTGCTGGGGAAACAGCTTCTGAACAGCCATGAGGATGGACTCGCCGTCAGTGAAGGAGTATTGAGACGATACGTCGTCGAAGACAATTTTGATATCCATGTCCGCTCCCTGGAAACGCAGATGGTGGGCGATAGAGGAATCGGACCTCTGACCTCCTCGGTGTCAACGAGGCGTTCTACCTCTGAACTAACCGCCCACAAAACCGGACTTGCTGTAGTATACACAGAACGCGCCCGGCTGCAAGACCTCTGGCCCGGGTCCGCCAGCGTACAACAATGCACGTGGCCTGCACCCTGTCGGGACTGCTGCCGGGCAGGTCAGAGCAACCAACTTGTTGCTGTGACATATGAGTATACTGTTGCTTGCATGCAAACGTCAAGTAGGGAGGAATGGGAATGACATTCACAGGGCAGAAGCACGTTCGACAGGTGATAGCTACTCTTGAGAAGACCTATCCCGTCAGAGGTACCGCTCTGGAATTCAAGGACCCGTGGCAACTACTCACAGCAACGATACTCAGTGCCCAGTGCACAGACGTCATGGTCAACAAGGTCACGCCGCTCCTGTTTGCAGCCTATCCCGATCCGTGCGCTCTGGGTCACGCCGACACTCCTGCTGTTGAAGCGATCGTCAAGCCAACCGGCTTCTTTCACAACAAGGCAAAGGCCATCATTGCCGAATCGCTGGAGCTTTGTGAGAAGTGGGGAGGAACGGTGATTCCCGAGATGGATTTCCTCACGGGACTCCCCGGCGTGGGACGCAAGACTGCCAACGTTGTCCTGGCGCATGCATTTGGCAAGCAGGCTGTTGTTGTCGACACGCACGTGAAGCGCCTGGCGTATCGTATAGGACTGAGCGAGGAACTCGCGCCGGAGAAAGTGGAACAGGACATCATGGCTGCCGTTGCTGAGAACCATTGGAACTCTCTCTGTGACGCACTCATCGCTCATGGACGGTCTGTCTGTAATGCTCGCAAGCCAGATTGCCAGGCTTGCGCTATTACTCGGCTCTGTCCGAAGAATGGGGTGGTAGAAGCGAAGGCTCCACGCTGACACGATGCCTTGCTGGCTGTACGCCGTGGTCCCGCTCATAACGAAACAGGTACTCACCGAACAGGCCGCAGTGAGGTCCAAACATGTCCACCGGGTCTTCCCGTACATCACAGATCTCGGCCGACGTCATTCCAAGCACGCGCCGGAGACCCCTGTCGACCCACACATCGATGGGAAATGCCTCGTTTCCTCCATAGGCAAACAAGTCAATACAGGCGGCCACCTTTGGGCCGATTCCCTCAAATCCCCGGAAGTAGCCTTGCCGTTCCTTTGAACTGGTCGTCCGCAGACTCTGCAGGGTTGCCTCGTCGGGAAGTCCCGCGAGCAGGCCAAGGAACCAGGATGAGCGGTAGCCTAGTCTCAGGCTCTCGACGGTCGACGCAGTAAGCGTACGCAACTCGTCGACGGACGGAAAGAGATACAGGTCGCTGCCGGCCACTGTGCGCCGATTTGACGGGAAGAGTCCTGCAATGGTATTGAGACGCCTGCCTGTCAGGCTGACCGTCGACTGAACAGACAGCAGGTAGCCGACAATCGTCTCGAGGATGGGCTGTCTCAGGAGATGAGTACCTCGAGAATAAAGGAACACGTCATGCAGAAGACCGGCACTCAAAGGGAAACGTCGGCACAGGAAGTCCAGCGATTCGTCTGCAGGCTCAGTGATGTCATGTTCCAGGTCCAGAAAGTCGACAACCCGTTCGATGCCCCCACTATCAGCTATGAAGCTGATGTCCAGCGTCGTGTTCCCGCGCTCAACACGCATTGCCAGATCTCCGCAAACGCCTTCAAAAGCGTCACCAACCTGTCGAAACCTGAACGCCTGCCCGCAGCTCAGCGTCGCATCGAGAGCGTAGGGGCCCCGAGGACGCACGGTTACGTGCGTCATGCCTGAGACAGCCACATCTGACGGCATGCAAAAAGCCACGGTCCCGACACCTTTTCCGGTGGGAGTCCGTGGCCTGATTGTACTGGAGTTGCTCGTGGTCAGGGCCGCTCCCAGT
>JBAQYC010000129.1:0-1818 GCA_049299835.1 Candidatus Cryosericum sp.
GCCGAGGACATGTGCCGCCATGGTTCCCTGAGGATATGACCTCCTGGTCGACATGACGAGCTGGATACCAGGCAGGTCAGGCTCCTGTTCCGCAAGCTTGAGTGCGACTGTTTTGCTGACGTTGCGAGCGACGGTGATGGGCGTGAAGGGTCCAACGGCGGCCTTCTTCACCGTGTCCTTGAGTGTCTGAAGCTTTGTGCCTGTAAGTTGGGCAACGACGCCCAGTTCCTGATCCGAATTCTTGAGGTCGTAAGTCGTCACGACGATATCAAATGATGGAACATCGGTTGCAAGAACGACTCCGTTCCTGTCGCGAATCTCTCCGCGCGGAGCATCCGTGCTGATAATGCGCAGACGGTTGTCTTCCGCGATTCCTGCGTAGTACGCGCCTTTGACGACCTGAAGGTAGTAGAGACGAGCCATGATCCCCAACAGGACCATCGTGCAGAGCACAGTGACCGCAAGATATCGCCGAGTCTGTCTGGACCGCTGAAGCTTATCCATGGGTTTGCTCCAGAGGCGAACGTCTGACCAGATAGCGGGACCCCACCAGCCCTGTGACGGCTGCCGCGGCGAAGCAGGACAGGAGGGCAATGGGGCCGGGGGTAGCGTTGCCTCTGGCGAAAACGGTGAGGGCGAGTACCGTGACTGCATAGGCGCCCGTGAAGACCAGACGAGCAAGGCCGGGAGAAAGCTGCTCGATGTAGGGTGAGACGCCGACAACGACCAGCAGCAGCAGTGCGGTCGGCAACCCCCGTAACTGGCTGAAGTACGAAAGAAGGAGCGTGTTGAAAAGCCCTGCGGCAACGCCAAAGAAAGTATGGTGATGGACGCTGTAGTAGAAGACAACTGCTGCTGCCACGAGGAGGCTGAGAGCCCCCACGCCTGGCGTGCGCAACGCAATGCTGCAAAACAGCGCAAATATGAATGTTTCCAAAATCAGTATCCCTGCCAGGAACGCATATTGCCGATTCAGGGTCATTTCGAACCCTGCGTCACAAGAAGATATCGTGTGGCCCAGACGTCCGCAAACGGGCGGAGGACCAGCCGTGTCGCGGTACCGTTCGACAGCGCGTCGACTCGGCCGATCGGGATGTTGGGGGGAAAGGTTGTTGAACTGCTGGATGTGACGACGATGTCTCCAGACTGGAACTGAGGCAACGGCGAAATGTAGGACAGTTCGCAGTACTCGCCGTCGGTACCCTTGACGAGGACGTCCTCGCCGGTGCGACGATTGATGCCGGAGATAACGCACCTGCTGTCGAGTAGCGGGATCACGGTGGCATTTGACTTGAAAACACCTCGGACCTTGCCGAACACGTAGGCCTGACCGGTGGAGTCTGCGACAAACACACCGGCGCCATCGGCTATACCCAGGGCTGTTCCATGGTCTATGAACACATCCATCGAACGTATCCCGGTTGCTCTTCCTGTCGCCTGGGCAAGAGCAGTCTTGACAGGCAGCTCCTGTTGGACCGCAAGCTGTGCCTGTAGTCGTTTCAGTTCGTCGTGGTTGTCCAGAGCGAGGCGCAATCGCGCGTCCAGATACTGGTTTTCACTGCGGAGCGTCTCGTTTTCAGCATAGATTCTTCTGGCGAACAATAGAGCACGACCGTATGCGACCACGCTGTCGGTCGCCGCTGAGACGGCCCCTCCGAGCGTTTGGGCGACACGTTGAACGCCGCTGAATGCAAGATTTCCGAGCGTAACGCCATAAGACGCGAGTCCGATGATGGTTGCCAGCGCCAGGAAGAGCGCTATGAACAGCAGGCTGATCGACCTGCGGGTAGGCTTCCGTACCGGACCGGGCATTCGTTA
>JBAQYC010000130.1:0-1705 GCA_049299835.1 Candidatus Cryosericum sp.
CGGTCTGTCGAGTACAAGGCCAGGCGCGACGCGCGGCTGATACTCAGGTGGCAGTAGTGAAAGGCTTTGTTGCCTCCATGTACGTCGGGTTGCAGATCGAGAGCAACTGGACGAAGAAGTGGGTGTGGTTGCTGTACCTCGCGGCATATCCCGTTGGCAGCTTTCTTGCGGTCATCATCCTGTACGGAGCCTTCGGCCAGAAGACGGGACTGCTGCCATATGCGCTGTATGGGACCATCTTCTATTATTCATTGAGCATGGTCTTCTTCGACATGGCGTTCAGTGTCCACGATGACCGGGAGCACTACCAGACGCTCAAGTACATCTTCCTGTCGAGCACTTCGTATCGAACGTATCTGTGCGGTCGTGCCGCGACACGGTATCTCATTGCGCTCGCAGGGATCACCATCAATTTGTTCTGGCTTGTTCCTGTGCTGCATCTGCCATTTCATCCCAGCTGGGGCTACCTCATCGCCGGAGCTGTTCTCGGGTATCTTGTGGCTGCCGGCCTGGGGATGGCGATGGCTTCTGTATTTCTGCTGACGATCAAGCTGGATGTCGACGTTGTCGACGCGCTTTTTGGTGGAATGTTCGTACTCAGTGGAGCATTGTTCCCCCCGACCGCCTTTCCAGCAGTGTTTGCGAAGATCGCGGAGTTAATTCCCATGAGTTCGTTTATCGAACTCATGCGCCGGGCCGTTTCGGGGCAGGTCCTTACCAGTTTTCTCTCCGACTTGTCGACGTTCCAGTTGCTGGGGAGAGTGACTCTGTCGGCGGCGATCCTCTTTGCGCTTGGCTCGGTGCTGGTCTCTTTCGGGAGTCGACAGGCTCAGCGGAAGGGCTATATCGACGTCACTACCGCATTCTAGGCAGAGAGTCTTCTTGGTGAACTGCATCCGCCGCACCTTTCGGGGTACGGCGGATGCGCATTTGGTGTGGTTCGGGTGAAGGGCCAGGACTATCTGTCGCCTGGACGGAAGCCGGGTGTCCCCCCGAACCACCTGGTATAGATACTGTCATATGTACCGTCTTTGGCAAGATCCTGGAGGGCCTTATCCACAGCGGCCTTCAGTTGTGTATCTTCGAGGTGCATGGCTATCCCGTAGTACTGGGTAAGGTCAAGGTCCTTCACCTTCAGTGTACGGATGACCGTGAGAGTGGGTGAGTCTTTTGCATAGAAAGCGCTGACGGGGAAGTCATTCACGACAGCATCGATACGACCGAGCTTCAAATCGGCCATCGCCAGCTGGATGTCGGGGTAGGACCGAACGTCGGTCACGCCGTCGATCATGCGTGCGCTCTGTTCACCCGTGGTTCCTACCTGGGCGCCGATCCTCAGCCCTGCGAGGTCCGAAGGTCCTGATATGGTATGGAGAGTCTTGTCAAACACGATGCCCATGTCCGCTCGATAATAGGGGATGGAGAAGCTGACTTCCTTCTCACGGTCGGAATTGATTGTCATGGAGGAGATGAGGACCTCGAACTTCCGTGTCTGGAGTGCAGGAATGATACCATCCCAGGCCGTCGTCACGATGTCGGCCTTCAACCCGAGCTTCTCGGCGACAGCCGCAATGAGTTCAATATCGAATCCTGTTGGCTTGTTTGAGCTGTCCACGAACTCGAAAGGAGCGTACGTTGTGTCGTTTCCGACGGTCAGGGCACCGTCCTCCTTGACGCGTTTGAGGTCGGATAGCGTGTCTGTGGG
>JBAQYC010000131.1:0-5242 GCA_049299835.1 Candidatus Cryosericum sp.
GCTGGGAGACCTTCTGGAGCCATTCAGGGCACAGCTGCGTCCTATCGACAGTGAGTTGTCGGCCGTGTGGCAGTGTCTTGCGGGCGAGGATCTTGAGACTGTCGAGCGGATTGTGCTGACGGCATCAGGTGGCCCATTTCGGACGACCACGCCGGCAGACCTGGTCAATGTGACGGCAACACAGGCGCTGCAGCATCCTTCATGGCGGATGGGGCGCAAGGTGACCATCGACTCGGCGACGCTGTTTAACAAGGCACTCGAACTGAGCGAAACACACGTACTGTTCGGTGTCGACCGTGAGCGGATCACTGCGGTGCAGCACCCTCAGTCGGTGGTCCATGGCGTGGTCGAGTTTCGGGATGGGACCACGCGAGCCATCGTGTACCGCCCTGACATGCGTGTTGCCATTGCATACGCCCTGTCCGTTCCAGATCGTCCTCTGCATGAGCAAGTTGCCCGCTTGCGCCTCGAGGAACTGGGACAACTTACGTTTGAGCCCATCGACGCAAAGTTTGAAGCTTTTTCCATCGGCCGCGAAGCGGAGATGCGCTCGCCACGGCTTATGCTCGCACTGCTTGGCGCCGATGAGGTTGCTGTTTCACGTTTTCTCGTTGCACAGGGCACGTTTGGGGATATAGTGGCAACTCTGCGGTACGTGCTGAGCGAGACCGGTGACGAGGTCCTGGCCCCGAATGTCCGAGCACATGTCGAAGCTGTCGCCTATGGGCGGCAACTGGCTGAACAGTGGTACGAACAAAGATACGGCACTCAGCCGGGCAACCGGGAAGGAGTCTGACCTGTGCAGATAATTGTTACGATTCTCGCGTTTGTGTTCAGCTTCACGTTGGCGACCCTGTTTCATGAGGGTGGCCACATGCTTGCGGCGCGCGCTTCTCATACGCAGACGGAAGAGTTTGGACTCGGATTCGGCCGCACCATCTGGTCGCGCACGCACGGTGGAACCGTCTTCAAGATCAACGCACTGCCGATCCTGGCATACGTGAAGATCAAGGGCATGGAGTCTAATTACGATGCGCCTGACGGCTTCTATACAAAAGGATGGTGGGCCAGGCTCTTTACGATGGTCGGCGGCATGCTTGGCAACCTGATCCTGGCGTTCCTCATTTTTACCATTGTGTTCTCGACGCTTGGAGATCCGCGTGCATCCACCAAGGTGGGTACGGTTACGCCTTCTTCTCTCGCAGCAACGGCAGGCCTGAAGGCGGGGGACAATATTCTTTCCATCGATGGCGTTGCCATGAAGGATTTTGATCAGATATCGGCTGCCGTCCGAGCCAGCGAGAATCGGCAGATAGACATCCGCGTTGCTCGCAGCGGGTCACAGGTCGATATTCTGGTGACTCCTGCCATGGATGCGAAACTCGGCTATGTTGCGATCGGCTACGGCCCCGGGTTCGTCCGCTATAACCCGTTCAAAGCTGTCTGGCGCGCGCTGACGTTCACGGGAGAGTACATCGTCACTTACGTCAAGGCGCTTCCATTGCTCTTCACGAAGCGAGGCGTCCAGTCTCTTACCGGCCCCATCGGCATTGCCCGTATGACTGGTGAAGCTGCCATGGGCGGGTTCATGAGCCTGTTGTGGCTAACCGGCATCATCTCGGTGGCAATCGGGTTGACCCAGCTTCTGCCCATTCCTGCGCTGGACGGCGGGTGGGTCCTGTTCCTTCTGGCCGAAGCCGTGCTACGCCGCCGCATCTCGCCGGAACGTCAGGGAACGATCCAGAGCATCGGCCTGTTTGCGCTTCTTGGCATCATGGCCCTGATCTCGATCAAGGACGTGGCAGGCTTCTTCATACGATAGTGATGGAACGTCGCGTGTCGCGTGTCGTAAGGGTGGGGTCCGTGATGATGGGCGGAGACCACCCGGTCGTCGTGCAGACAATGACCAAGACGGACACCCGTGACGTTGCTTCGACGGTGCGTCAGATCCATGGGCTGGAACTCCGTGGGTGTGAACTTGCCCGTCTCGCCGTGAAAGATGTGGAAGCCGCCCGCGCCCTGCGTGCCATCAGGAGTGAGGTATCTATACCGCTGATTGCCGACATCCACTTCGACGCGCGCCTTGCACTGGCATCCATTGAAGCCGGCGTCGACAAGATCCGTCTGAACCCTTCCAATATCAAGGACCCGGAGATGGTGCGTGAGGTGGCCAGAACTGCAAAGGCTGCCTCAATTCCCATCCGAGTGGGCGCAAACCTGGGGTCGATGGACCCGAGTCTCACACGGTCAGCAAGAGCGCGGGCTCTCGCTGACGAAGCCTTGCGAGAGGCGTGGCTTCTGGAGGAAGCGGACTTCCATGACATCGTGGTCTCCGTGAAGAGCAGTGACGTCCGTGAAATGGTCGAAGCAGTGCGCATCGTCGCGGCGTCCAGCGACTACCCTCTTCATCTCGGAGTCACGGAGGCGGGGCCGCTTAAACAGTCGCTGATCAAGAGCAGTGCCGGCATCGGCTCCTTGCTGCTTGAGGGCATCGGCGACACCATTCGGTATTCCATCAGTGGCGATCCACAGCTGGAGGTCGACGCGGCCTGGACCCTGCTTGCAGGGCTGGACATGCGGAGGCGTGGTGCGCAGATCGTGTCGTGTCCGACCTGCGGCCGTTGCGAAGTCCCCGATATCCTGTCGCTCGTGGCCCAGCTGGAGGAACGGCTGGATGAGATAGTGAAGCCTGTGACTGTTGCTTTGATGGGTTGTGTTGTCAACGGTGTGGGCGAGGGGAAAGCTGCAGACATCGGCATTGCGTGTGGCCGTGACCAGGGTGTCCTCTTTGTCCACGGCGAACCCATCCGCAGCATCAAGCCTTCTGCGTTTATCGATACACTCATCGCCGAAGCCAACAAGCTGTAGCATCTCCCTCCTTATACCAGGCATTGCCTGATCATTGATTGTAAATTTTGGTTTTGTTGATTTTTTTTGTTTTTTTTGCTATACTTGCGAAGACGTCTTACATCGAGAAAGGGGTGACTGAATGAACGAGAGTACGATGTCAAATTCGACAGGCAAGCTTACGTCGCGTCAACGAGAGTTCCTGAACTCGTTGAAGGGTCTGTGTGAATCTCGCGGACAGGCTGTCTCCTACGAGGATGTCGCCAGTGAGATGAAAGTGAGCAAATGGACGGCGTATGACATTCTGCATGATCTTTACCAACGCGGTTTTCTGCGCCTGGAGCATGCAATGACATCCGGCAAAGGACGGTCGCGTATCCTGTACGCACCCGAGTGGAATACGCTGTCCACTACAAGTGACGCGGCCGATGATGGCACGACCGAGCTGACTGCGCTGAAGTGGTTGAAGCAAAAGGTCAGGCAGTATGACAAGTACAGCGTTGCAGACTCGATTCGGATGGCTACACGAGGTGTCATGAGTGAGCAGAATCCATTCCGCGTCGTCTTGTATGTGTGCGTGTTGCTGGTTCTTTTCGCAGGTGCTTTCCAGCTGGACATTGAACAACTGGTTCACTTTCGCAGGTTCGTCGCATCGGCATTGTCAGCGGGCACAGTGCTGGGTGTGCTGACTGAGTTCATGTTCTCGCTGATGTGCGATGAGAAGTGGCTTCAGGAGAACCTTGGACTGCCCCGCGAGTCGATTGGGCTGTTTGTCGAGTGTGAGCAATCATTCCGGACCAGCATGGCCCGACTGAGTGACGGAGACCAGCGAGTCATGGTCTCGGTGATCAGACAGGTGGTCATGCCGTAGTGCGTGGCGCAGCATCTATCTCAGGGAGGTGACAACAGTATGAGTATGAATATGAAGGAGAGCATTGAGAGACTCACAGCAACGAAGGTGATTGACAGCGTCGTGGATGATCTGAAAAAGAACCCTGAGCACAACCTCGGAGCTGCGGTTGACAAGATCGTCGGCGTTGCGGAGAAGCTTCCGTTACAACCCGTCTCCAGGCAACAGCTGCAGCAGGTCAAGGCCCTGGTGGATAGTGACAGCTCCAGCAAGCGCTTTCTCATCAACGTGTTGAACGACACCGATGCTGGCATCGTCAAGACACTCATGAAGGATTTTGTCGTTGAAGCAAGCTGGCTGGGCATTCGCAAGCAACGTGCAGTCAGTGAGGAGGGAGGATTCAACGTCCCGTGGTTCATGCTGGTCGACCCTACCGAGCGCTGCAACTACAAATGTGCTGGATGCTGGGCGGGTTCGTACCAGCAGGCCAGAGAGATGTCCTTCGAAACGTTTGACCGCGTGCTGACAGAAGCTTCTGACCTTGGTATCCACTTCGTTGTTGTCTCAGGCGGCGAGCCTACCTGTTACCCGCGGCTCACGGAGATCTTTGCCAAGCACAAGAACATGGCGTTCATGTTCTACACCAACGGGTCCCTGTTCACGGAGAAGTTCGTGGAGGAACTCAAGAGCACAGGGAATGCTGTTCCATGTTTCAGCGTTGAGGGTTTCAGGGAGAAGACGGACGAGCGTCGCGGGGAAGGCGCGTGGGACCGTGTAGTGCTCGCCATGGACCGGTGCATGAAGGCGGGCGTTCCTTTTGGTTACTCGGTCACCGAGACGCACCAGAATGTCGATGAGGTGACTAGTGACGCATTCGTAGACCACATGATCGATAAGGGGGCCAAGATCGGGTGGTACTTCCAGTACATCCCGATCGGACGCACTCCTGAACTTGGGATGATGCTGACACCAGAGGAAAGATTGGGTTCCTACCATCGTATCCACGAGATACGCTCCAGCAAACCGGTCTTCATTGCCGACTTCTGGAACGACGGGCCCTATACGGGAGGATGCCTAGCCGGTGCACGGCGCTACTTCCATGTCACTGCAGACGGGAATATCGAACCGTGCGCTTTCATCCACCTGACACAGGGGAACATCAATGATATGTCTCTCAAGGAGGCGCTGCAGCTTCCGTTTTTCCAGGAGATGCAGAAGCTTCAGCCGTACTCGGACAATGCGCTGGCGCCATGCATCCTCATGGATCATCCCGACTACTTCAGGAAGATCGCTGCGATGCCGGGGGTCCGCGGAACCGATGGCACGGTGGAGAACATGAGCGGTGAGGTCGGCGCATGCCTCGACCGAGTGTCGAAGGAGTGGAAAGCACTATCGTATCCCGTTTATGCCAGAGACTTTCCAGAAGGATCTGCCAGGTTCGCGCAGTTGAAGAAGGACAAGGTTGCGAATATCGAAAAGCATGGCGGTGACATGCACGCTTTCTACACGGACCCTACGGACGATAAGTAAAGGTGATTCAAGACC
>JBAQYC010000132.1:0-2990 GCA_049299835.1 Candidatus Cryosericum sp.
GGCCGGTCCTGCTGGACGATCTTCTGTCACAGGCTGACACACGGCTGAGGGGTTCAGGCTGACCAGGACTTCGCCTGGAAGGCAGCCTTCAGGTTCGGGCGCTAGACGCTTAGGGGGTTGCCAAATCTCAGATCATCCATCATCCTGATTGGTTCAGGGTTTTGGGTATGTTACTGTCACGACTTTTGTCACGGGGTTATAGGTGACCGCGCATCCCAGTTGTTCGGCGACAAACCTGGCCGGCAGCATCGTTCTGCCCTGGAGGATGACCGGAACGACGCGACTGTCAGCTGTGTCGATCGGAACCGTTTGTCCGTTCACAACCGCCGTCGCCTTGCCCACGACGAGCGCTAGCGTCAGACCCGAGCGCTGGATAGTTACCGTCCGGGTACCGGCGGCCCAGGCAACAGTCGCCCCCAGTGGTTCTGCAACATAGCGAACAGGTAACAGTGTTCTGCCGTTCAGGATCACAGGAGCTGCGTCGAGCGTTACACGCGTGCCGTTTCGCGTTCCCGTCGTCGAGCCGATGGTGAATGTCAGCACGATCGGTGCAGGAGTACCGACGTCGATGGTCGCGCTTCCCTTGGTCGCATGGGGTGATACGCCGTCCGCGTTGCCAATCGCCCAGATGATCTTCAGTGTCCCGGACGTCGGCACCGCCTTGTCGTGCGCGTCACCGGTAACCAGTTCCCTGCTGAACTCAATGGTCGTCGTCCCCGCCTGTTCTCTCCCCGCGCTAGACAGGATATCCATCGTACCACCCAGCAACGTGTCGTCAGGGTGAGGTCCGAACATCCCGGTCGAGTACTGGTCGAGGACCGTCGCTTTGCCAGCGCTGACCCAGCCGAACACCATATCGGCCCCATTCATGGCAATCTGGGGGTCGATGCCCAGCGCCACCCAGCCGGTCGTCGTCGCCTGAATACCAAACCAGACCATGTCACCGGCAATAGTCCAGGATAGTGTGTACAAGCCGTGTCCCAGCACAGTACTATGACCGTATTCACCCGTCTTGACGACGCCGTCGACAGTAGGCTGCGCCGCCCGCACACCTGTCGGTATCATGAACAGCAGCGCGACAACGAGACAACACCGGACGATCCCTGCGAAATGTACCCATCGAACCATACGACACCTCCCGATGTCAGTGACTAGTCGTGGCTGTGCACGATGAGCCCGGCACCTTTGCAGCACTCGTACTCGAACTGCAGGGTTGCATGGGTGACTCCGTACCTGTTGTGCAGCAATTCCTGGATCTGTGCCCGGATCGGTCCGGTATCACTTACCGAGATGTCGTCCACGTTGACGTGCCCCTCGAACATCGTTTCGGTGTCGCTGACCTGCCAGACATGGACATGGTGCAGGTCCTTGACATGAGACAACGAGCAGATGTCGGCTTCCAGCTGCGCCAGCTCCAGCCCACCTGGCGCGCGTTCCATGAGGATCCCCCCGGCCTCACGGACGACGGAAAACGCCTCCTTCAGGACCCACACTGCTACGAGCACCGTGACCAGCGGGTCCACCCATGTCACGTGCCACAGCGTGACGACGATACCCCCGGCCACGACACCGACGGACGATAGCGTGTCTGACAGAAGGTGCAGGTAGGCACCGCGGACATTGAGGCTCTCGCCTGCGGAACGGTGCAGCAGGAGGACAGACACGAGGTTGGCTACCAGCCCGACCAGCGCAACGACCAGCATGATGCCACCCTTGATTGGCACCGGATGCAGAAACCGTTCATACGCCTCACGGAACAGGATCAACGAGATGACGACCATGGCCCCGGCATTAATGCCCGCAGACAGGATCTCGGCGCGGCGGTACCCGAAGGTGTACTGCTCGTCGTGAGCGCGCCGCCCCAGACGCAGTGTCCAGAATGCCAGGACGCCAGCCAGGGTGTCCGTCGCATTGTGAAACGCGTCGGCAAGCAGCGCAAGCGATCCGGAGACGAGACCGCCGACGATCTCCGAGACGGTAATGACGACGTTCATCAGGATAGAGATGAACAGGTTGCGCCCGGTGGGCAGCTCGTGGTCGTGATGATCACTCATGGTGCACTTCCTTTTCTGCAAGATGGTCCAGCGCGAACCCGACGATAATGTCGATGTGCTTGTCTGCAAGGGAGTAGAACGTGCGACGCCCGTCTTTGCGGGAGCGGACAACGTTATTGCGGTGCAGGGCGGCCAGCTGGTGCGAGACCAGCGTCTGGCTTAGTCCCGTTTGGCCGCAGATACCGGCGACGTTGTCCTCGCCATCACGGAGGGCAAGCAGGATGGCCAGCCGCGACTCGTTTGCCAGCAATTTGTAGAACGATGTCAATGCGTCGAGCTTCGTGTTGGTTTTCATGATGACGTTATCATATGATAATATCATCATGTGTCAAGACGCAATGGTCGCAGTCTCTGTGTTTGTTGGAGTGAGACATTATTGTCTGAGCATGACAGGCAAAGTCTGAGCACGCTGTCCAATGTCTGAGCATGTCGGCCAAAGATTGAGCACGGCCCAATGTCTGAGCATGGCCTCGGGAGCTGTCCCTGTCTTCCAGAGACCGACCTCGTTGTTTTCGCCAACAGACTTCCCAGCTTGGCACGCCAGCGATGTCGTTGGGACTCTGCTCACCCTATGACCCGTCGGAAAGCATGCGCATATGTCATGGCATGCGAAGTGGTCTGCGACAAAAGCAACAGCCCGGCGGTCGCTCACACCCTGCCAGACAAGAGCTCGGCCGATGTCGAGTGCGGCAGACAGAACCAGCCTCCAACTTCCCGCGCACCATACCGCCACACCAGCTCCAGCCGAGACCTCCTGGCATTTGCATCCCCGCTCCTTCGGCCTACGATGGTCACAGATACGAGTGGGGGAGGGGATACTGTGAGATACGAAGAGGAGCCATTTGGCGACACCTGCAACCCAGGCGTCTGCGTCTACTGTGGATGCATTCCAGATACGCGCGACCATGTGCCATCGAAAGTCCTGCTCGATGAGCC
>JBAQYC010000133.1:0-2763 GCA_049299835.1 Candidatus Cryosericum sp.
CTGTGGAACGCCATCCTGGACGCAGGCAAGCCGTTCGGCCTCGTTCCCAACGGGCTTGGCGCGCGCGATACGCTGCGCTTCGAGGTGTGCTACTGGCTGTATGGTCATGACCTCGACAATACGATAGCGCCGCTTGAGGCAGGGCAGAACTTCGTCATCAGCTGGGACCACGATTTTGTCGGCAAGCCTGCACTGCTGGCGATGAAGGAGAAGGGTGTCCCGCGCAAGTGGATCGGCGTCAAGATGAATGGGCGGGCTATCCCGCGCAACGGGTTCGACTGCCTGGCAGGCAACCCCGACCTGCCCGTCAAGATCGGATACGTGACCAGCGGCAACTACTGCCCGACTCTGGGCGGTTCGTATGCCCTCTGTATGGTGGAGAAGGATGCGGTGAAGGTCGGTGACACCGTGTTTATCCCTATTCGTGGAAAGGCTGAGGCAGGTGTCGTGGTCAAGCGGCCTTTCATGCAGCCCAATGCAGGCCACAAGCACGACCAGTAATCAGGCGCACGATCGCGCGTGAGCGCTGAATCATCTGCAGGGAGGTAGAGGACATGCTGAAAGTAACGAAACGGGTGCAGAGGGCTGGAGGCGAAGGAGCTTTCGTCGTCATGGCCAAGGCACAGGAACTGGAACGTCAGGGCAAGAGCATGATCTATATGCAGATCGGCGAACCCGACTTCAACACCCCCGAGAACATCAAGCAGGCCGGCATCCGGGCGATCGAGCAGAATTACACGCACTACTCTCCGACGATGGGTCGCATGGACTTCCGCAAGACCATCGCAGAGTACATCAGCAGAACACGCGGCATCCCGGTGGCAGCTGAGGAGGTCCTCGTGACTCCCGGTGCGAAGGACGTCATCTACTCTGCCTGCATGACCCTGCTCGAAGACGGCGACGAGGCGATCTATCCCAATCCGTCGTACCCCATCTACGAGTCCTGCATCAACATCTCCGGTGCCAGGGCTGTCCCGCTCCCCATCCTCGAGGAGAAGGACTTCGGGTTTGACCGCGACACCTTCGTCAAGCTGGTATCGCCACGGACCAAGCTGGTCGTCATCAACTCGCCGGCCAACCCCACCGGCGGCATCATCGCGCGTGAGGATCTGGAGCTGGTCGCCGAGATGGCGAAGAAGTACGACTTCTACGTCCTTTCCGACGAGATCTACTCGCGCCTCGTGTTCGAGGGTGAGCATTTCTCCATCGCCTGTCTCCCCGGGATGAAGGAGCGCACGATCATCATGGACGGCATGTCCAAGACCTATGCCATGACTGGATGGCGTCTCGGCTACGCAGCCGGGCCGCGCGATCTCATCGACTGGATGTCCAAGGTCATCGCCAATACGGCATCCTGCACCGCTACGTTCACGCAGATGGCCGGCATCGAAGCACTGACCGGCCCACAGGACGACGAGGAGAAGATGCGCCAGGAGTTCCTGGCTCGTCGGGAGATCATCGTCGACGGACTCAACGCCATCCCCGGTGTTACCTGCCGCAAGCCACATGGCGCCTTCTATGTTTTCCCGAACGTCAAGAGCTTCGGCCGCTCATCTCAGGAGATCGCCGACTATCTGCTCTACAACGCAGGTGTCGCATGTCTGGCCGGGACCGGCTTCGGCTCGTTCGGCGAGGGCTACCTCCGCTTCTCCTACGCAACGTCGCGCGAGAACATTGCACTGGCGCTTGGCCGTATCCGTACCGCCCTGGCCGAACTGAAGTAGGACCGAGCAGCCAACTATGGAAACAATGCTGACCGTCCAGGAGCTGAAGCGCCTTGCGGCCGAGATCCGCAAAGACACGCTTCGCTCCATCGCTGCCGCTGGTTCAGGCCATCCGGGCGGCTCGCTGTCCGCCGCTGACATCATGACGGCCCTCTACTTCCGGGCAGCCAACCTGAAAACGCCGACGGACCCCGACCGTGACCGCATCTTCTGGTCCAAGGGACACATCGCGCCACTGCTATATACCCTGCTTGCCTACAAGGGATTCTTTCCGAAGGAAGAGCTCCTGACATTGCGCAAGTTCGGCTCACGTTTGCAGGGACATCCCAAGAAGGGGAGCCCTCCCGGTGTCGAGACGTCGGGAGGCTCACTTGGCCAGGGGCTCTCCATTGCCGTGGGTGCGGCGTATGCCGCCCGGCATGACCAGGTGCCGGTTCGCGCCTGGTGCCTTACCGGTGACGGTGAGCTGCAGGAGGGTCAGATCTGGGAAGCCCTTATGGCCGGCGCGCATTTCAAACTGGACAACCTGTGTGCCATCATCGACAACAACGGTTTGCAGATCGACGGCAAGTGTTCCGATGTCATGTGCATCGACGATGTCGCCGCGAAGCTGCGCGCGTTCAACTGGTACGTCATCAGCATCGACGGCAACGACATGGAGCAGTGCGTGAAGGCGCTGGACGAGGCGAAAACGGTCAAGGGACAGCCCACAGCCATCGTTGCGCATACCATCAAAGGCAAGGGCGTGTCGTTCATGGAGAATGTCGCCGGCTGGCATGGCAAGGCGCCGTCGCAGGACGAGCTGGCCCAGGCACTCCGCGAACTGGACACACAGGAGTGTGAGTGACATGGCAACTGCACACAAGGACGTTTGCACCACCCTCGAAGGCAAGGCGACGCGCTTCGGTTACTCCGATGCTCTGCTGATCCTGGGCAAGGAGGACCCGCGCGTGTTCGTACTTGACGCCGATCTTGCCAAGTCGACGACGACGGACCGCTTCAAGAAGGAGTATCCCGAACGGTTCATCGACTGCGGCAT
>JBAQYC010000134.1:0-10519 GCA_049299835.1 Candidatus Cryosericum sp.
CACGCCCCTTCCGTACCATGGTCTGAGGTTCCGGGTCCTGTCTGAGGACAAAGTCGACAGGCATCGTGCTCGAGCTCTCTGAAGACTGCACTTCAACCTGCACTCCCGCCTTCGCAGCCTTCGCCTCAGCTTCGCGAAGGCTGACGCCCACGAAGACCGGAGCTTCGATCATGCCCTGGCCAACAGTACTGGACGAACACCCGGCGATCACCGTAATTACACAGAACAGCACGACCGCTGCTGCACATCTGTATTGGTTGCGTATCATCAATGTCATTCCACCTGTAGACGGACGGAGTCAAACCATCCGCCATGTCTCGCCGGGCCGCCACGACCCGAACCCAAAGCTCACGCATAGCCAGTCCACAAACGCTCTTCTGAACCATTATACGGTCAGCCGCCAATAGTCAACCACAAACGGGCGCAACTCATTTGACAACGAGGCTCAAGACTATAAAATCTGAGTGCCCCAAAGCGGGCATTGGACGTTATTCTCTGTAGAGGAGGCTTTATGAAGAAGAGAGTCTTGATCATGGGAGCTGCAGGCCGGGACTTCCACAATTTCAACGTGGTCTATCGGGACAACCCGGACTACGAAGTGGTGGCTTTCACGGCAACACAGATCCCCGGCATCGACGACAAGAAGTACCCCGCCGCCCTGGCCGGCAAGCTCTATCCGAACGGTATTCCAATCTACCCAGAGTCCGATCTCGACAGGCTCATTGCTGAGCTCAATGTCGATGAAGTAGTATTCGCGTACTCCGACCAGCCGCATGTGAAGGTCATGAACAAGGCTTCACAGGTCCTTGCCGATGGCGCCGATTTTTCGCTGCTCGGACCAAAGAGTACCGAGATCAAGTCCACCAAGCCGGTCATCTCCATCTGCGCCGTCCGCACAGGATCCGGCAAGAGCCAGACCAGCCGCGCCGTTGTCCGCGCATTGCGCGCAGCCGGCAAGAAGGTCGTTTCCATCCGGCACCCGATGCCCTATGGCGATCTTGCCGCCCAGGCTTGCGAACGCTTCGCCACCTATGCTGATCTCGACAAGTACAAGTGCACGATCGAGGAGCGCGAGGAATACGAGCCCCACATCGACATGGGCGCCGTCATCTACGCCGGTGTCGACTACGAGATGATCGTTCGCGAAGCAGAGAAGGAAGCAGACGTCATCATCTGGGATGGCGGCAACAATGACTTCTCGTTCTACGTTCCAGACCTCAAGATCACAGTCGCCGATCCCCTGCGCGCCGGCAATGAACTTACGTACTACCCCGGAGAGACCAACTTCCGCCAGGCAGACGTCATCGTGATCAACAAGGTCGACTCGGCTACTCCCGCACAACTTGCCGAAGTCCGTGAGAACATGTACAAGGTGAACCCCAAGGCCATCATGATCGAGGCAGCCTCTCCCGTGTTCGTCAAGGATCCCGACATGATCCGCGGCAAGAAGGTCCTTGTGATCGAAGACGGCCCCACGCTGACACATGGTGAAATGACGTACGGCGCAGGATATGTCGCTGCCATGAAATATGGTGCGGCCGAGATCATCGACCCGCATCCCTATGCCGTCGGCTCCATCAAGGCCACGTTCGAGAAGTACACCCAGAAGATGAGCATCCTGCCGGCCATGGGCTACAGCGACGAACAGGTCGAAGATCTGCGCCAGACCATCGAGGCAACCCCATGTGACGTTGTCGTGATGGGTACACCTATCGATCTGCTGCGCGTTCTGAAGCTCTCCAAGCCGTCGGTGCGTGTCACCTACGAACTGCAGGAGATCGGGACGCCGACCATTCCCGACGTCCTGAAGAAGTTCGGTCTCATCTAGCCCGGGAGGGATTATGGCCACAAAACTCAAAGGAAGAGACCTGCTCTGCCTCAAGGATTTCTCGAAAGAAGAGATCCTGGAGATCATCTCGTTTGGTGACAGACTGAAGATGGATTCCATGGCGGGAAGGCAGGAGCACTATTTGGAAGGCAAGTCTGTTGCCATGATCTTCCAGAAAGCTTCCACCCGTACCAGAGTCTCATTCGAGGTCGCCGCGTTCGAACTCGGAGCTCACGCCTTGTACCTGAACGCCAACGACATGCAGCTGCACCGCGGAGAGACCATCTCGGATACCGCGCATGTCCTCTCACGCTACGTTTCCGGTATTGTCGCCCGCGTGTTCGCTCACCAGGACCTTGTCGACCTTGCAGCAAACAGCGATTCTCCAATCATCAACGCTCTGTCCGACTTGAGCCATCCCTGCCAGATCCTGGGGGACCTTATGACCATTCGCGAGAAGAAGGGTACTCTCAAGGGCCTCAGACTCGCCTACGTCGGTGACGGTAACAATGTTGCCAACTCTCTGCTGCTCGGGGCCGCGCGCGTTGGCATGAACATTGCCATTGCGTCACCCAAAGGCTTCGAGCCCAGGGAAGACATCGTCAGGACCGCAACTGAGATCGCGAAACAAAGCGGCAGTACCGTGCTCGTGACCAATGACCCCATCGTTTCGGTTCAGGATGTCGATGCAGTCTATACCGACGTCTGGGCTTCCATGGGTCAGGAAGCGGAGCATGAGGAACGCGTAAAGGTCATGCGTCCCTTCTCTCTTACTGCCGACCTCATGCAGCACGCCAAGAAGGACGCTGTCGTACTTCACTGTCTCCCCGCCCATCGTGGCGAAGAGATCACCGACGAAGTCATGGACGGTCCCCAGAGCGTGGTGTTCGACCAGGCCGAGAACAGGCTTCATATCCAGAAAGCGGTCCTGGCTCTTCTCCTCGCCTAGCAACTCTACCGACTCACATAGCATGGACAAAGGCCGGGGATACCCCGGCCTTTTCGCTGTCCTTGCGGCAGTACTGGATTCGATGCCCTTAATCGGCAATACCCGCCGCGGCGAGGAATTGTCTCAGATACTCGGCCTCAGGCAGGGCACCGACGACCTCACGGTCTTCGTTCATGATGCTCTTGGGCACGGAGCTGACCTCATACTGATCAGCCAGTTCGGGAAACTCGCCGGCCTCGATGACTTCGGCGCGAATGAGCGGATTCACCATACCAAACTGCTGAGCCAGGCGGGCTGCGCCCGGGCAATGAGGACAGCCGGGCGTGACGAACACTTTGATCGAC
This sequence comes from Candidatus Cryosericum sp., assembly GCA_049299835.1. Lineage (GTDB taxonomy): Bacteria > Caldisericota > Caldisericia > Cryosericales > Cryosericaceae > Cryosericum. Next base: position 3,122 of record JBAQYC010000134.1, read on the forward strand.
GCCGGCTCCGTCACCTTCTCGAGAGAGCTGACCGTCGCGGGCATCAGGCGTGTCCTGTCCTGCGACACGTCTACTATACCGTCGATCAGCGTAGTGAACTCATAACCCAGCGGTGTGCCGACGTAATACAGAGTCCTCTTCGCATCGGTGCCTTGAATCAGGATCGTTGGTACGTGGGTAATCCTGAACTCGGCGACCGTGTCATCGATGACAGAGTACTGAACGACTTTCAGTGTAATCAGCGGAGACAACTCGGTCACTTCCTCCAACACCTGCCTGGCCAGTGGAAGATAGGGCCTGTTGGCATCATTTATCAGGGGTGGCGCTGCGTCCGGGGAAACACACGTCACTCCGGTATCAGACGATGTTATAAGTGTGAGGGTAACCGGACCGACCATGTCCTGGGCCAGGCGGTCTCGCACTCGTTCGACGTCCTCAGTTCTCAGGAGTGTCACTCTTCTTCACCTTCCTGCTTCGCACGTACGTGCCCGCTCTCTGTGCAGCAACCGCTCCGTCTGCCACCGCCGTCACAATCTGTTTCAGTGATTTGCGCCGTACGTCTCCTGCTATGTAGAGCCCCGGAACACCCGTCTCCGTCGATTCAGGCGCTACAACATACCCCTGGGCGTCGACTTCGACCAGTCCCTTGAGGAGATCACCTGTGGGAACAAACTCCATGGCTACAAATATCGCCGAGACCTCCAGTGTCTTCTCGCCTCCGGCAGAAAGACGCACCCGAAGCCGCTCTACCTTTCCTTCTCCCTCGACGGCCGCAGGGGCTGCTCCCGGAACAAATTCAACATTCGAAAGCCCTTTCAGCTGTTCAATCAGGATGGGTTCTGCCTGGAGTGCGTCGAGTGGAAACACGACGGTAACCTTGCTGCAACCACGCGCAAGTACCAGCGCTTCCTCCACTGCAGAACCACCACCACCCACAACGGCGACCGGCTTGTCCTTGAAAAAGGCGGCATCACAGGTGGCACAGTAGCTGATGCCACGCCCACGATACCTGGACTCCTCTTTCACAGGAAGGACCCTCGGTGTTGCCCCTGTTGCTACGATGACAGAACCAGCCTTGTACGTCGTGCCCCCGGCAGTCGATACGCTGAACCCATTGTCTGTCCTGGTAAGGGAAAGCGCCTCGTCCGAAACAAACTCCGCGCCGAACCGTTCAGCCTGTCGATGCATACGCTCCATGAGCTCGGGCGCAGCAATGCCATCGGGAAATCCCGGGTAATTGTCGATCCACTCGGTCGAGAGAACCAGACCTCCCACGCTCAAGCGTTCCAGCACGACCGGCTTGACCAGTGATCGGCCGGCATACAGTGCAGCTGCCAGGCCTGCGGGCCCGGCTCCTATGATCAGAATATCCGTAGTGCGTTCGCTCATCGTCCACCTCCAGATACCCCTCAGGGTATATGTGTCAGTATACGGGGAACATTCACAGGCGCAACGGTCGCCGACTACTCACTATCCGGGTCGTCTCCGGACGAAGCAGGAACAGCCTTCCTTCCCCTCCTGGGCGGAGACGACCACAAGCCCTCGAGGTCGTAGTACTCCCGAACGTCATTGCTGACAAACACGTGGAAAACAGTATCGCCATAGTCCCTCACGACCCAGTCGGATGCAGGTGATGATTCCGTGAACGCGACGATCCCATCATCAAGCTTCACTGCCTTTGAAACTTTGCGAAGCAGTGCGTCGGCCAGAACCGTGTTGTCAACAGTAGCAATGACCAGAAAGTCGAAGAAGGGAGCCCGCTTTCTGACGTCGATCAACCTGACCGACTCGGCTCCCATCTTCTCACATTCGTTGACAATCCGGTTTGCAAGTCGCTTGCCGTTCATGAGCACCTCTCACCAACAGATGGCCCTGCAGCGTCATTGTATGACCTGACATCCCGAAAAGCAACGCCGGCACTTTTCTCCGTTGCACAAACCCTTTTTGCACGTATCATATTTTGTATTCAGACGCGTGTTTCAGACCACATTTCGAGAGACAGAAAGGCTGGTGATCGTGGTGCAAGAGACGCTAGACAGACTCAAGTCATCTTCAGGTGTTCTCGCTGTCATACTGACCGATCCTGACGGTGCCATACTGTACACGGCCTCAGACATGGACATCGCTCCACCCCTTGCGCGCGGCATGATCCTGTCCTTTGCCGGATACATGCAGCAGATCGTCACCCAGCTCAACATGGGCAAGTTGACCGAACTGGATGTGGAGACAACGACCGGGCGTATCATGATGGTTCGGACGAACGATACTGTTCTTTCCGTCCTGACGACCAGGCAAAGCAACCTCGGCATCATAAGAATCGCAATAGGCCACGCTCTCAAAGAGCTCTCGGAGTCTGCCTGAGCTACGCGCCCCACCCGACATAGCTGGAGGAGTTGCCATGGATCGATACTTCCTGACCACGGCCATTTACTACATCAACGACAAGCCGCACCTCGGCTCAGTGTCAGAGACCATCGCCGCCGACTTCATCGCGCGGTATCAGCGGAAGCTGGGAAAGGACGTCCTGTTTTCGACGGGGACGGATGAGCACTCGCAAAAAGTCGAAAGGACTGCGCTGACCATGGGACAGTCCGTCGAGCAGTATACTGCGACAGCCGCCGCTTCCTGGAAAGCTCTCTTTGACAGACTGGGTATCAGCTACTCCCGGTTTGTCCGTACGACTGATGCAGACCACATAAAGGTCGTACAGGAAATGTTCCAGAAACTCTACGATCAGGGAGACATTTACAAGGGGTCGTACGACGGCTGGTACTGCGTCAAGGACGAGGCGTTCCTGCTCGAGTCAGACCTCGTGGACGGCAAGTGTCCCCATTGTGGTCTTGAAGTTCAGCATGTCTCTGAAGTGAACTACTTCTTCCGCCTCTCCAAATATCAGGATGCCCTGCTTGCCTGGTACGAACAGCACTCGGACTTTGTGCAACCCCAGATGCGGTACAACGAGCTTGTCAACATCATCAGAGGGGGGCTGCGGGATGTTTCCGTCTCGCGGTCGACCGTAAAGTGGGGTGTTCCCGTCCCCTTCGACACCGAGCAGACCGTCTACGTCTGGTTTGACGCACTGATCAACTATGCAACCGTAGCCGGTTACGGAACGGAGCGATTTGCATCCGACTGGCCGGCCGATCTCCATCTGATTGGCAAGGATATCACGCGGTTTCACGGCATCATCTGGCCCGCCATGCTGATGGGCCTCGGCCTTCCACTGCCGAGGCGCATCTTTGCGCATGGTTTCTGGAACTTCGAAGGCGAAAAAATGTCGAAGTCTCTTGGCAATGTCGTCGACCCGGCTGCCCTCATCGAGAACCTGAGTCACCTCATCGGGATCGACGAACCCATGGCTGTCGACGCCCTGCGGTACTATCTGTGCAGGGAAGGAACCTACGGGCTGGACGTCGACTTTTCCAGTCAGCGCCTCTTGCTTCGTTTCAACACAGACCTCGCGAATGACCTGGGGAATCTGCTCAACAGGACACTGAACATGTTCGCCAAGTTCCGACCTCACATCGAAGGCCTCCCGTTTGAACCGAAGGCTACGCTGTCGGAGCTGTTTGCAACAACTCTTTCCGCTGTGAGCGCCGACTATGACAACCTTCAATTCTCTGCAGGACTCGAAAAAACGTGGATGCTGGTCAACGTGCTCAACAAGATGATCGAAGACGACAAGCCATGGGCACTTGCGAAAGACGGCGACTCAGCTGGGCTGGCAATTCATCTGGCCACCCTCCTGACGGGGCTCTGGTACATTGCGAATCTTGTGGAACCGTGTATGCCGACCGTTTCGGACCGCCTGCTGGCGGCAATCCGGAGGCCGCAGGCTGTCTGGAGTGATCTTGCGTGGCAGGGACCGGGATCTGAGATTCCCGAGGCAAGTTCGACCGTGCTGTTCCCTCGCATCCAGCCTGATCAGCTGGACGAGTTTCTGGCAGCCCAGACGGCCCGCAAAGGTGTTTCGACGGCACCTGCCGTATCAACCCCGACACCGGCTGTGGCAGTTGATTCCAGCCTGATCAGCATCGACGACGTCGCCAGGGTGCAGCTGCGTATCGCCACGATCCTTGAAGGCGAACGAGTGCCCGAGACCGACAAGCTTGTCAAGCTGCTGGTCAAGGTCGGCACCGAAGAGCGTACGATCGTGGCGGGCATCGGCAAGTACTATGATCCTGTCTTCCTGGTCGGAAAACAGATCGTGATCGTGGCGAATCTCCAACCGCGCAAACTCAAAGGCATCACATCGCAGGGTATGCTCCTCGCAGCTTCCGCCGGCGACGAGATGGCTCTCCTGACACCGATGGCGGTCCTGCCGGACGGAGCGGAAATCCATTGAGCGAAGAGCTGTCCTGCATCGATACGCACGCGCATGTCCAGATGGCCGAGTTCGACGACGACCGGAAGGATGTCCTGCGGAGGTGTCGGGACAGCGGTGTCTGCTCAATTATCTGTCCAGGCGTCGACATAGCTACATCGAACCTGGCAGAGCACCTTGCGCAGCAGGAAACCGGCGTCCTCGCCGCTATCGGCGTCCACCCCGGGGACTGCGCCGCCGCATCATCAGACTACCTTGCACAGTTGAGAACCTTGTTCACCCAGTACAGGGGACAAACGGTCGCTATCGGCGAGATCGGACTGGATTTCAAGCAAGGCACTCCCGACCAGACTGTGCAGAGACGTTTCTTTGAGGAGCAACTGCAACTGGCTGTTGACCTTGGACTCCCGGTCATCGTGCACTCGCGCTTTGCCGTGGCAGAATCCTTGAATGCCATCTCCCATTTTGCCGGCTTGCGCGGGGTCATGCATTGCTTCGGAGGAACGCCGCTGGAGGTCGAGCAGGCGGTCACCATGGGCCTGTGTGTCTCCTTCACCGGAAACATAACGTACCCGGGTGCACAGGCAACGCGCGAGGCTCTCAAGGTTTGCCCACCAGAACGCCTGTTGCTCGAGACAGATGCCCCTTACATGCCGCCGGTACCAATGAGAGGCAAGCGAAACGAACCGGCCTTTATCGGTTACACCTACCGCGCAGCCGCCTCGCTGCTGGACAGGGACGTATACGACCTGAGCCGGCAAATAGAAGACACCGCTCGAGAGTTGTTCAATCTGCACGAGAGGAGGGAACATGCCGGAGAAAAAGACATTCACGATCACGCACAACCGTAAGTGGTGCAAGGACTGTGGCATCTGCGTTGCCGTATGTCCGAAGAAGGTCTACGAGATAGACCGGAACGACCGGCACGCGATCGTCAACCCGCAGGACTGCATCGGCTGTCAGATGTGTGTCGAACACTGTCCTGACTTCGCGCTCACTGTAGAGGAGGTCAAGGATGAGTGAAAAGATGGTCCTGATGCAGGGCAACGAGGCCGTCGCCGAAGGCGCGATCGCTGCAGGTGTACGGTTCTACGCCGGCTACCCAATCACCCCATCCTCGGAAATTGCCGAGGTCATGGCCAGGCGCATGCCGCAAGTAGGCGGCACCTTCATGCAGATGGAGGATGAAATCGCGAGCATCATGGCGATCGTCGGAGCGTCAATGGCGGGCAAGAAGGTCCTGACCGCGACATCCGGCCCTGGATTCTCACTGATGCAGGAGGGTCTGGGCTATGCGTGCATGGTCGAGGCTCCCATCGTTATTCTGGATTCCATGCGATACGGCCCTTCGACCGGCATGGCGACCAAAGTTTCACAGATGGATCTCATGCAGACGCGCTGGGGAACTCACGGTGACCATTGGGTGATTGTACTCTCTCCATCGAGCGTCGAGGAGTCCTACCAGCTGACCATACGCGCAGTCAATCTTGCGGAGAAATACAGGAATCCCGTGATCGTCCTTTCCGATGAGACCATCTCCCACCTGCGTGAACCCATCGACACCGGCATCCTGCCGGCCCTTGTCGACCGCAGACTCCCAATCGAGAAAGCCGGCTACCTTCCCTACAAAACAGACGAGTCACTGGTTCCGACGATCGCCAACCTGGGTACTGGTTTCCGTACCAGCTTCACTGGCCTTGTGCACGGTGAATCAGGCTTCCAGACTGCTAACGGCCATGTGGCGGAGGCACTTGTCGAGCGGTTGCGCGACAAACTTTTCAACAACCTTGACGACATCATCCAGTTCGAGACCGATCGCGTCGAGGACGCCGATATTCTGTTTATGAGTTTCGGTATTACCGCCCGCGGAGTGAGCGAGGCGGTCGAATCGCTACGTTTTCACGGACGGAAAGCCGGGTCGCTGCGGTTCATCACGCTGTTCCCATTCGACGACGACCGTGTCCGCAAGGCTGCCGGCACTGCCCGGACAATTGTTGTCCCTGAACTCAATTCCGGTCAACTCGTCCTTCTCGTCAAGAGAGTGTTCGGAGACTCCCGGAAAGTCGTGCCAATGAACAAGATCAACGGTGACCTGATCAGCCCGCAGGAGATCCTCGACTTCGTCCGGGAGGAGAATCTATGAGACTCGATTTTCTGCGAAGCGAACGACTGCCCAACATCTGGTGCCCTGGCTGCGGCAATGGAATCGTCCTCCACGCGCTCCTCGAAGCAATCGACCAGCTACAGCTGGATCCCGACAAGGTCGTACTTGTATCGGGCATTGGCTGCTCTTCACGTGCACCGGCATATACCGCTTTTGATAATGTGCACACCCTTCACGGGCGTTCCATCCCTGTCGCGACGGGGATCAAGCTCGCCAATCCGGAACTTACGGTCATTGTGGTTACCGGTGACGGCGACAGCTCAGCGATTGGCGGCAATCACCTGATCCATGCGGCGCGTCGGGACGTCGACATCACCGTCGTCGTGTTCAATAACTACAACTATGGAATGACTGGAGGCCAAGCGTCACCGCTCACGCCCAATTCTTCCATCACTACGACGACGCCGAATGGCAACCTGGATCGCCCATTCGACCTCGTAAACCTGGCGGCCGGCGCCGGCGCGACGTATGTGGCAAGATCCGGCATCTATTTCACAAAGCATCTTGTCGACCACCTCAGGAAGGCTATCGCCCATGAGGGGTTCTCTCTTGTCGACGTCGTGGCCCAATGCCCCACATACTTTGGGCGGTTCAACAAGAAGGGCAGCGCGGGACAGATGGTCACATCACAGAAAGACTGGCTGGTCCTCAAGAGCGTTGCGGCGAAGAAGACTCCCGAAGAATTGCAGGGAAAGGTCATCATCGGCGAATTTGTCAACATCGAGCGGCATGCGCCGACAAGTACGGCTGTAGCCGGGGAGCAGGACTGATATGGGAAACGATAGCCGTTTCGAACTCCGCATGACCGGCAGTGGAGGACAAGGACTGATTCTAGGCTCGATCATCCTCGCAGAAGCCGCCATCATGGAAGGCAAAACCGTCACACAAAGCCAGGTCTACGGTGCAGAAG
>JBAQYC010000135.1:0-2595 GCA_049299835.1 Candidatus Cryosericum sp.
AATGCATACAGCGGAGCAAGCCGCACACTTTAAGCGGAACATGTCGCACAGGTTAAACGGAGCATGGCGCACACCTTAAACGGTGGATGTCGCACACTTTGGCGGGGGAAAAAGCGCTGGTAAAACAACCAATGGGATACTTTACCTACTTAAGATCATGGAGGTGGGTATGTCCCAGGAGCGATTACCAGTGCGCAAGATACGAGAAATCATTCGTTTACATCATGAATTAAATCTGTCTAACCGGGCTATCTCCCGGGCCTGTCAGGTTTCCAACAGTACCGTTGGAGAGTATTTGGAAAGAGCCGAGAAAGCCGGACTAGGCTGGCCACTGCCGGAGGAAATGGGCGAAGATGAGCTGTACCAGCGCATGTTTCCAGAGAAAAGAATAGTCAGGTCGGTTGAGCGTCCAATTCCGAACTGTGAAGAAATGCAGCGGGAACTCTGCAAACGGGGTGTCACCCTGACTCTGCTCTGGCAAGAATATCGGGAGAAATATCCGAATGGATATGGCTTTACCCAATTTCGGGAATATTACCATCTTTGGAATAAGACACATACTAATACAATGCGTTTACCCCATAAAGCCGGGGAGGAAATGGAGGTGGATTACGCTGGCATGACTGTGCCAATCACTAACCCCGAAACAGGTGAGATGAACCGGGCACAAGTATTTGTGGCGACTCTACCAGCCAGTAACTATACCTATGTTGAAATTCAACCCTCCCAAGAACTCGTTCACTGGTTGGGTGGACATGTCCGTGCCTTCTCATTTTTCGGCGGCATTCCTAAGATGATTCGTCCCGACAACCTCAAATCTGGAGTGAAAACGCCGAACCGATATGAACCAGAGCTGAACCCCAGCTATCAAGAGTTGGCAGAACACTATCAAGTAGCAGTATTACCCGCCAGAGTTCGCCACCCTCGCGACAAAGGCCATGTTGAGAACAGCGTGCAAAACGTGGAACGCTGGGTCCTGGCTCCTTTGCGGAAACGCACTTTCTTCAGTATTGCCGAGGCGAACCGGGCGATTGCACCGCTTCTGAAAGCCTTCAACCAACGGGAAATGGTGCAAACGGGTAAGTCACGCCAACAATTGTTTGAAGAGTTGGATCAACCTGCCTTACGTCCATTGCCGGAACGGCCTTATGAGTTTGCGGTCTGGAAAAATGTCCGGGTAAATATTGACTATCATGTTGCCTTTGAGGGACATTACTACAGTGTTCCGCATACGCTCGTACACCAGGAAGTCCAGATTCGTGCCACCGAAAGCCTGGTAACTATCTTCCATCACGGGCAGCGAGTTGCAATTCATCCACACAGTCTGGCACAGGGACGTTTTTCCACTTGTTCAGAACATATGCCTGCCAACCACCAATTTATCTTGAACGCAAATGGAGATTGGTTCCAAAGAGAAGCAGCCAAAATCGGGCCGCATACCGCTGCATACATCACTGCCGTGTTGAAGTCCCGATCTTACCCACAACAAGCCTATCGTACTTGTCTGGGGATCCTGAACCTGGCACGCAGCCATCCCCAAGCACAGATAGAAATTGTATGTACAACTTTGCTGGAAGCACGCCTGCTCTCCTACAAGGAGGTTAAATCCGAACTGGAACATCTAACTGCCAATCCTATCGATCTTCCTCTGCCTGCGCACGAAAATGTGCGCGGCAGCTCATACTATGACTAAGGAGCTCTATGACCCTGCAAACCCTCTATGATCAATTAAGTGAACTGCGTTTATCGACCTTTCGCGAAGCTCTGCGTGATCAACAGACCAATTCCCAATATAGTGACCTGATCTTTGAAGATCGCCTATCTCTGCTAGTGGAGACTGAATGTACCCAACGGCGTGAAAAACGTATTCGGCGTAGCATCCATCTTGCTAATTTTCCTATGCAGGCTTCACTTGAAGACTTGGATTTCTCGCCTTCGCGTGGCCTGGATCGCCGCTTTATCCTGGAACTTGGACAGTGCAGCTGGATCGCCAGCCGCCAAAATATGTTGATCTTTGGACCCACCGGTTGTGGCAAGTCATATTTGGCTTCTGCTTTTGGTGTCGCTGCGGCACGCAATCGTTTTAGTGTGCGCTACCAGCGGACTTCTCGTTTGCTGCATACCCTCACTCTGGCCAGACAAGATGGTTCATTGTCCAACCTGTTGCGGTCATTAGCTAAAACAGATCTCTTGATTTTGGATGATTGGATGCGCGATGCCATCACCATCCAGAATGCTCAGGACATCCTCGAAGTAATGGATGACCGCTTTGGCCACGCTTCCACTCTTGTTGCCAGCCAGGTTCCTATTTCCGATTGGCATTTGCGCATTCCTGATCCCACCATGGCAGACGCCATTCTGGATCGTATTGTTCACAATGCCCACCGCATCCAACTCGAAGGTGAATCGCAAAGAAAACTCAGAGCACAGCGGAGCATGCCGAACACTTAGAGTACAATACTTTTACCAGCGCTGATTCCTTCCCCACTGTGCGCCATGAACCGTTTAATGTGTGCGATTTGACCGACGTGGGCAGCCATACAAATCACCTTTCCTCTCTGTTTGTGGCTTGAACACTCACATTCTAGTCGGAAA
>JBAQYC010000136.1:0-6754 GCA_049299835.1 Candidatus Cryosericum sp.
TGTATCTCTCTGGAGGCAACTGACATGACACGTCCCATCCTGGTCGGTATTGCAGGAGGTTCCGGATCGGGCAAGACAACCGTCGCCGAGAAGATCATGCACGAGACTGCACAGCCCGTCGTTTTTCTCAAGCAGGATTCGTACTACAGGAATTTCGACGGCCTGTCCATTGAGGAGAAGCGTGGCATCAACTACGACCACCCCAGCGCGTATGACGACGACCTGCTGATAGAGCAACTTCAACGCCTGACCCGTGGCGAGGCGGTCGATGTGCCCGTGTACAGCTACGCCCGCTATGAGCGCGAGTCCTGGACCGACCACGTCGAGCCTCGACCCGTGATCATCCTCGAGGGTATCCTTGTGCTGGAGAACGCGGCGCTACGCGACCTGCTCGACATCAAGCTGTATGTCGACACGGACGCGGACGTCCGGTTCATCCGCCGTCTCCTGCGGGACACCCGCGAGCGAGGCCGTACCGTGGAATCCGTCGTGGCACAGTATATGGACGTCGTCCGGCCGATGCATCTCCAGTTCGTTGAGCCGACCAAGAGATACGCGGACCTGATCATCCCCGAAGGGGGCTTCAATCTTGTTGCCATCGACGTCATCGTGAGCAAGTTGCAACACTTCCTGAATTCTGCAGGCTGATGGAAGTAGTCAACAGGTACCGCGTGCCAAATGGAGATGTGTGGTTCGTCCAGGCGGTCCTGACGGATTGCGAGGGGCAGGCGGTCGTGTCGCTGGGCGAACGGGAAGCTGATGACAGCATCATGAGCGTCCTCTATGACGATTCCGTCGAGGGGGAACTTGCGCCGCTGTTTGCATATTTGATGGCCATTGGTAAGATAGTGCCAGTCTTGCACGACAAGCCTTGATGGGGGAGTGAAATTGGCGAATTCTGAAGAGGAGCGGTTGCACAACCAGATCGAGGAGTTCATGGGCCGTCGAGACTATGACGCGGCTCTTCGCTTCGCCGTGCGTGAGGCGGATCATGCGTACGCACGACAGCGATACTCGCAGGGAATCGATGTCCTCAACGCGCTCGTCCAGCTCCTGAAGGATCGGCAAGTCACGCTGTGGGGCATCTACATTGGCGCCTACCAGAAGATCGTGGGGCTTGATAACCAGCTCAAGGACAAGTCTGCCACGATCCGGGACCTGATCGAGCTGTCCCGCTACTGCATCAAGGATGGCGACTTCGACAAAGCGCTGTCGGCCAGCAATTCTGCTATCAGTATTGACGCACACAGCACGGACGCTCTCAATCAGAAGGCACGTGTGCTGGCATATCGCCGAGACTATGTACAGGCTTTCAAAGTGCTGGACCAGAGCCTGGAGGTCAGTCCCAAGAATCCGCGCACGCTTTATCTGAAGGCGAGTATTCTGGGCAACAACGGTAAATTCGCCGATGCTCTCGCCCTCTACGAACAGCTTCGCATGTCTGAACCCTCCTACCCTGGGCTCGGCAAGGCCATAGCCGAGATGCGCCGTCAGATCGACTGGAAGGTCAAGGCTGTAGAGGGACCCGCAAGCGGCATGCGTGTTCTGCGCCCCCCGGATCTCGACCGTGTGCCCGCTATTGAGCGAAAGTCCAAAGCGACCGAACCGGACGAATCCACAAGGAATACGCTCGAGACACTCTATGACGAGGCAGTCGTGGAGACCGCATCAGGCGGTGTTCCTCCAGGAGAGGCATCCATGCCGTTGCCTCCCGGGGAGGTTGTCATATCGTTCACGCCTGGCGATGAGGTCGACAGTGAGTCCTCCCGGCCGGATGTTCCGCGCGACCTCGTGCCCGACACGTCGGGCGAAGTGGAGATGGAGACGATTTCCGTGCCGCATCAGGCGTGGGTGAAAACGGAGGATGAACCTCCGATTTCCGTCAGGCGGTTCGTTTCTTCCGAAGCGGCCGGTCTCACCGTCATGTCACCCGAGGAACTCCGTCTGGCATCTCTTCACAAGAGCGATCAACCTGCAGCTGGTCCGGTCCAGGCGGACGTATCGCCAGCCGAGGCCATTGTGTCCAGGACGGTTGCTCCTCCGCCCCGCCCCGCGACATCGGAGCAGGGGCCCGAATGGCAATTGATCAATATCCTGCGGGACATCAACCATGGCACGATCCATCGGGAAGATCTCATGCAGCGTCTTGCCGATGCCGACAGCGTCAGCATCCCTCTGTCTCTGGGGGTCCTGTACTTCAATTTCCTGCGCGATCCTCAGGACACTGCAGCCATGAACGATCTGCTGACGTGGCTGGAGCGCAACGGCTACAAGCATCTTCCATTGTTCATGGTCGAAGAGGCTGCTGCGCAGGGTGCCAGGATCGACTTCCACGATCCACAGATCGCCTCCATCGTGCTGTCCGGCGATGGGGCGGACATGACTGCCGAACTGAGGGCACGCAAGGCCGAACTCCTGCTGGAGCGTGGTGACACCTCATCCTACGTTCGGGAAGAGCTGGAGATGGTTCGCCAGGCTGCGGGGTCCGCCTCTCCCGAAGGCATCGTGCGCCAGCTTGTTCACATTCTTGAACACTGTCTGGACGAGGACGCGTGTGCGCAGGAAGTCCTTGCTTCGGCCACCGAACTCGGTGTCCTGGACCAGCTGGTCGAACGTATCACAGCTGACCCGGATATGGCGAAAGCCGCACCGCTCGAGACAGCGATCGTCGATCGGCTGGGGCGCACAGGTGTCGACGAATCCACATTCCTGAACTATGAGGGACTCTTTCAGCGTGTCACACTCAGCGTCGAGAAGTCAGCCATCCTGCGTCGTGTCCTTGCAAACGCGGTCAACCCGACGGTCCGACGGAAGGTCCTTCAGTGCCTGCTTGTGCTGAACACCCCAAACGTGGCTGAGTTCAGCGAACTCGTGGGGCTCATGGCCAGAGACCACGATACGACCAACACCTCCTACCTCATCCAGTACCTGGTGGATCACAGGCACGAGGTTTCCGACGCCCGGTTCCTGCTGGAGAAGCTTGCTCATATCGTCCCTGCAGACTTTGAGAGCAGATATGGGCTGGGTCTGGCGGCCGAACAGCTTGGCGCTCACGATGTTGCCGCAGACCACTTTGTCGCCGCCATCAAGGTGCATCCTGGTGATCCCGATACGGTTCAGCACGCACTGGAGGCGATCCTGGCATCCGGTGAGTACGATCTCATTGCCGATGCTGCTTCGCTTTCGCAATTGCCTCCGTCCGACGTCGAAGTCCTTGTCGACAAGGTGTCCGCCGGGATCGCCGACATCACCGCCGGTTCGGTGGAACAGCGTCTGGTGTCTGCGTGGGCCGCATTCGCCGGCAACCGTTATGAGGAAGCGGTGGCGATGAGTTCCGGCACGGTGAGAGGGGGAGGAGACCCACGGTTCTACCTGCCCATGGCTCTCTCGTTTGTTCATCTGGGATTGCCCGAACTGGCGATCCGGGAGCTCGATCACGCCACGCATCTGCCGAACGTCACCGATCAGGCCAAACTCGTTCTCAAGTACCATGCGGCCGTGATTCATCTGGGACAGGGCAACAGCCAGCAGGCGGCGCAGCTTCTCCACGAGGTAGACGAGGCTTCTTCCGGGTTCCGGGACACTGAGGAACTGCTCAGCAGGTGTGGGAGCCAGGGCTCCAAGATCGTGAAACTGTAGAGGGCGGAGGAGAAGTGGACGGAAGACGTTCAGTAGGCAGCATCTTGGTCGCACGCGGGTACATCAATGAACAGGCTCTCGAAGGCGCCATAGCTGTTCAGAAGAACACCAATGAGCCGCTGCTCAAGATCCTCATCGACCAGGGGTTCATCAACGATGACATCAAGGCGCAGGTCCTGGCGGAGCAGTGGCACATGCCATACGTCGATGTCATGGCCGAACAGATAGGGGCCGACGTGCTCGCGATGGTGGACCAGGAGCGCGCGAAGCGCTACGGGTTCGTCGCCTTCAAGCGTGAAGAGGGAGTGGTGAGCATCGCGCTCAGCGATCCTACGAACATCGAGCTGATGGATTACCTGCTGGTCACCTACGGACGTGAAACGAAGTTCTTCGTCGCTCCCAAGAATGCGATCTACGGCGCCATCGAGAAGTACTACGTTGTTGGAAACTCGATCAAGGAAGCCAGCTCCGAGGCGAAGGCCGAGATCATTGCCGAGACCGGTGAAGAGGTCAGCATCGAGCAGCTGCGCGAGATGGGTCAGGATGCGCCCGTCATCCGGCTGGTCAACACCATCATCACGCAGGCCATCGTCGAGCGCGCGTCGGATATCCACGTGGAACCGCAGAAGGACCACCTGCGCATCCGGTACCGTGTCGATGGCATTCTGCTGGAAAAGCAGAAGCTGCCTCGCAACATCCAGCCCGGCGTCCTGTCGAGGTTCAAGATCATGGCCAACATGGACATCGCCGAACGGCGCAAGCCGCAGGACGGCCGAATCTCCCTGCGCATCGACAACAAGGCCATCGACTTCCGTGTCAGTTCCCTGCCCACGATCTATGGCGAGAAGATCGTTCTGCGTATCCTGGACAAGAGCAGTGCCATGGTTCCCCTCGAATACCTGGGTTTCCTCAACGATACGCTGACCCTGTTCAACAACGTCATCAGCCAGCCGTACGGGATGGTCATCATTTCGGGTCCTACCGGCGCCGGCAAGACGACGACCCTGTACTCCGTTCTCAACCGTCTGAACACGCCCGGCAAGAATATCGTCACGGTGGAGGACCCTGTCGAATACCAGATGGACGGACTCAACCAGGTGCAGGTCAACGTCAAGGCAGACATGACCTTTGCAAACGGCCTGCGCAGTATCCTGCGTCAGGACCCCAACATTGTGCTCATCGGAGAGATCCGTGATGGCGAGACGGCACAGATCGCTATCGAAGCGGCTCTGACCGGGCACCTCGTCCTTTCGACGCTTCACACCAACGATGCGCCGTCGGTCGCCACGCGACTGATCGACATGGGCATCGAACCGTTCCTGATCGCGTCGTCCCTTATCGGGGCCACAGCCCAGCGCCTGGCGCGCAAGATCTGCCCCGACTGCAAACAGCCTTATGTCCCGCCCGCCTCGGCTCTCGAGGGCCTGGGACTCGGCACGCGAGGCAAGCTGGAAGACGTCACGTTCTACAAGGGTGCCGGCTGTGCGAAATGCGGTGGCTCAGGCTACCGCGGCCGTACCGGCATTCACGAGATGATGAAGGTGGACGACGAACTGCGCCGTCTCATCCTTCACAAGGCCAGCGCGCGCGACATCTCGCAGGCCGCACGCAGCCATGGAATGCGTACCCTGCTCGAGGATGCCTTGGTCAAGGCCAGGGAAGGCATCATTACTCTCGAGGAAGTCCTGCGCGTAGTGTCCACCGTCGAATCGGACTGAAGGAGCTGCCATGATTGCCGAGACAGAGGTACATCGCATCGATCTCGCAACGATTCTGAAAGTTGCCACGGAAAAAAACGCCACCGACATTCATCTCCAGGTCGGTCTGCCACCCATCCTGCGTATTCAGAAGAAGCTGGTGGCCCTCGGCACCGAGAAACTGTCGCCCGAGCGCGTCGAGGAACTCATGTTCCCTATCATGAACGACCACCAGAAGGTGCTCTTCAAGCAGAGCATGGAGTACGACTTCAGCTACGGTATCAAAGGGCTGGCGCGCTTCCGTATCAACGTGTTCCGCCAGCGGGAGACGATGGCGGCGGCCCTGCGCAAGATCCCGTACGAGATCCCGCAGATGGACTCACTCGGCTTGCCGCAGGCGGCGTTCACCTTCCCCAAGCTCAACCGTGGGTTCGTCCTTGTTACCGGGCCGACCGGCCACGGCAAGTCTACAACCCTCGCCTCAGTCATCGACCGCATCAACCAGGAGCGGCAGGCGCACATCGTGACGCTCGAGGACCCGATCGAGTACCTCTTCCAGCACAAGCAGAGCATCGTCGTCCAGCGTGAACTGGGAACGGACACGCAGAGTTTCGCCAATGCACTGCGCAGTGTCCTGCGTGAGGACCCCGATGTGATCCTGGTCGGCGAGATGCGCGATTTCGAGACCATCGGTGCAGCCCTGACCGCGGCGGAGACGGGACACCTGGTGTTCGCGACCCTTCACACCAACAGCGCCGCGCAGACCATCGACCGCATCGTGGACGTGTTTCCTCCCTATCAGCAGCAGCAGATCAAGGTCCAGCTGGCCAACGTGGTCTCCGCGGTCATGACCCAGCAGCTCATGGTGAAGAAGAACGGCGACGGCCTGGTGCTCGCCGCCGAAGTGATGCTGGCGACGCCTGCCATCAAGAACCTCATCCGCGAGGGCAAGACCTACCAGATCCAGTCGGTTCTGCAGACCAGCACCGCGATGGGCATGATGACCATGGACCAGTCGCTCAAGAACCTGTACGAGCGCGGGATCATCAGCTACGAGGATGCCATCGACCACGCCTTCGACCCCAAGGAGCTCCAGCGCCTGCTGGGGCGGGCCTGAAGGGACTGAGAGGAGGCACGCATGGCGACGTTCACATATGTTGCGGCAGACCACTCGGGGACCACCAAGCGCGGTACCATCAACGCAGCCAATTCCCATGAGGCTGCTGAGGTCATCCGCGGCAAAGGGTTGGTTCCTGTCAACATCAGTGGCGCCAGACCGTCGGGAGGCGGACTGGCCGTGCGTACCACGGGCCCGTCCGGTGAGGCTAAAGAGGGCAGGCTGGCGGCGGGTGGAGGCATCGCAGCCAAGGACATGGGCATCTTCACCTCTCAGCTGGGCACCATGCTCAACGCAGGCC
>JBAQYC010000137.1:0-2045 GCA_049299835.1 Candidatus Cryosericum sp.
GTACCCAGGCGATGAGCAGCAATCTTCAGAGCACGTGCACGATAGTGCAATGCGTGGATCTGCTTCATCGAAAGCCCATCGGGTGTGCCGGGCTTCATGGCAACAGTGTCCTCAAGCAAACGCTCTATCGACGACACAAGCTGCAACAGTCCCCGGTTGGGACAGCCTGCAATGGCAAACCTGCGAGCCCCGTCCACCCAGTCGACCTGGAGTTGAGCGTAGGCGTGCACTGCTTCCTTCCACCGCTCGAGGTCCGGGATACTGTCAAGTGTCTTCGCCCCCATATCGCGCATCAACAGCCATCGCCTGGTAGTGTCCACTGCCAATACTTCGGCCACCATGCCGGGGTACTCGTGGTCCAGCAGGACGCTGACGTCGAGCTCACTGCCCAGCACCGCGGAAACAGCCTTGAAATACACCGCTCCATGCGTCGTCGACAATCTCATAACGCACGAACGCTGCCAGGAACAGACCTGTTCTACCGGTCCGGTCGGCTTGCTGTCGAGCCTGGCCAGCTGCTGCACCATCCATGTTCCCGCTGCGTTCATCCATCCTGCCTCGTACCAGGGGACCCGCAGCGATTTGTCGGCAGCATTGACCCAGGCAAACCACTCTTTGAGGACCCGCGCCATGCCGGGTGTAGCTATCGTCAGCGAACCAATATCTCCGGAGCCAACCCACCGTGCTGTCGAAGGCAGGGTCCAGGTCGCGGAATGGTTCTCGATGACGTAGACGACCTCCTGAACAGGAGAGCCGGGATCCATGTCCGGCGAGGCACAGCGGCGCGTGGTCGCCCGAAACCCAAATGCCTCATTGGCAGCCTTGTTGACGCGTGCAGTCGACTGCCACTTGTGTACACCGGAAAGAGGCATGTGGGGCAGCGTCCAGACGTTGCCATCGGGCACCAGGAGGACGTGTGCATCCTCCGCGTCCGGAACGATGAAATAACATTCGCGAACTGGATCACTCACCCGGGAAGCCCAGGCTATCGTTGTCTGAGACTCGCCAGTTTCATTCCCGCAGATGGAGTTTCTGCGATGAACTTCTGGAGCGCCGTGCATATCTCGTACTCGCCACACTCAGCGCAAGTTGCATTGCTCTTGCCGTGCGCACACGCGCGGATGGCACAGGTGTTGCAATATGGGGACAATCTCGCCTCGCCAACAAGCTGACATCCGTCGCAGGGAACATTCTCGGGTTTGATCTCCTGATGCAGCTGAGCTGACCATTCCGCGGCAACCTTCTCCAGAACCTCCTGGTAGGTCATGTTCCTGTTGACGTAGGCGGGACAGGATGAACAATCAAGTCCGCAGGCAGCAATCATTTCCATTGTCTCCCCCTCGTTTTCAAGTATGGACGCACCGAATCATGCCCTACGGGGGTAGTATACCGTTCACAGTACGAAATGCTACGCAGCGCGTCAGGTCTGGTTTGTTTGCGGCCGTGGCGCCTTGCCTGCTGTCTTGCGGCGATAGTACGGGGACAAGGCGAGCAATTTTCGACGAAGGAACGGTCGTATGACGGGCACGAACAACCTCTTCCATCCCAGGGTCTTTCGCTGGAGCGCAAGTGTCTCGTCAAAGCTGTGATGCTGGTAGTGCAACAGCCGCTCGCTCTCCTCGGTATCCATGAAGTCGCAATGGAAAGGCGTCTGCGAGAACGCCGACTCAGGCAGCATCCCGATGCCCAGTGCGTCGAACGAGCGTTGCATGAACTGTCGTCCGGTCACCTGGCAGGACGGGCCGCCCGCGATCATCAGCGTCTTTCCTTCCAGCCCGGGCAGCATCGCTGCTGCAGCAACCGCAGCGCCGGCGTCCATGGGCGCAAGATATTCCATGCGGTCATCCATCCGGACCTCGAACATGAGTGGGTCCAGCTCACCAAACTCAATGGGAGGAACGGCTCCGAAGCGGAGGATGACCCAGGGCAGGCCTGACGCATGCAGCATGTGTTCGCAAGTCATCTTGTGATAGGCATAGTCCTCATAGGGGTGAAGCAGTTCGTCAGCCTTGCGGGGTGGTGCGAGGTGCTGTGTGCGGCCATAC
>JBAQYC010000138.1:0-8164 GCA_049299835.1 Candidatus Cryosericum sp.
AAGCCAAAGGAGGCACCCAGGCGTATCTTGTACCATGTTCGGCCTGAAGTGTCTTTCAAGGAACCGACAGCCTCGAACTTCTCCGCCTTGTGCGCAACCCGAATCACGCTGAACGTCGTACCGGCTCCGGACCTGATGTTGGCTTCGTCGGTGACCGTCACTGATGCTGTCGTATCGCCCCGAACCGTTCCACCAATAGAAGCGATCAGAAAGGCCAGAACGATGAATCCAGCAATCATCTTCCTGCTCAACGCACGTACCCCCTTATTTCGCGATCTACTCGTCTTCTCTCGGACGTCTCGCGAGACCCCTTCGTTGCCAGAAATTTGCCTACAGCCAGGTCTACCTTGATGAACCCGCCTTCCGAGAAGGAAAGCGAAGCCGGCACGACGGTCAAACCCTGCTGACTGATGAGGGACGCAATCCTGATGAGCTCACGACGATGGACCAGGAGCCTTCTGCGACGTTTCAGCTCCTCATCGGTCGTATGCGCAAAAGCGTACGGGCCGATGGACATCTGCACGAGACAGAGTTCTCGACCATAGAATCTGCAGTACGAATCGCCAAATGCAAATGTCCGTGAACGTATTGCCTTGACTTCCCAGCCACGCAGTTCTATACCGGCCTCCAGGCGCTCAAACGTCTTGAAGTTGTGCTGGATACGCTTATTGGCGACGATAACCCCGGGTTTACTGTCCATGTCTACCGCGCGAGCACTCCAAGTACAGAGATGAAGTCCTGAGGAAGTGCAGCCACGACCCGCACCTGGACTCCCGAACGCGGTGCAACAAACGACAGAGCGAATGCATGAAGCATCTGTCTCTCTATAACGATGTTGCGCTGCGTCCTGTACCCATAAGTATAATCTCCGAGTACCGGATGTCCAATATAGGAGCAGTGAACACGTATCTGATGCGTCCTCCCCGTCTCGATCTGTATCCGAAGGAGAGATGCCTGACTGCCAAAATGCTGGATGACCTCGAAGTCGGTCGTAGAAGGTCGGCCAGAGCTGTCAGCCTGCCGAAGAAGGAGTCCGCGGGAATGAACTGCTCCAATGGGAACGTTGATCCGACCACTCTTCTCAGTGAATGTCCCTCGTACGAGGGCAAGATACTGCTTCTGCGCGTCATGGTCGGCGAGCTCTCGTTTGAAGCAGCTCCACCCGGCTTGAGAACGGGCGAGGACCATCACGCCGCTTGTATCCTTGTCAAGGCGGTGCACGACTCCGGGCAATTCGACGCCCTCTCCCTCATACAGCGAGATGCCGTTTCCCAGAGCCACCTCAGTCAGTGTCCCAGCCACCTTTCCTGGTGCAGTGAAAACAGGCAGTCCTGCGGGCTTGTTCACGGCAATGATGTCATCATCGATATACAAAACCGGCACGACAACCGGCCCCAGTCTCAACTCATGCATGGAAGCCCCATCGATTGGGAAAGAGAAGCGCCAGACCGCAAAGTACCGCACCGATCGTCACGCAACAGTCAGCCACATTGAATACCGACCAGCCGCGTACCCAGATGAAGTCGGTTACCTGCCCCGCCACGATGCGGTCGATAAAGTTACCTGCGAACCCCGCAAAGACGAGCAAGAAGCCATGCACCAGTCCCAGATCTCCGCGGCGCGATGCAATGATGGCTGCGACACAGATGCCAATACCAAGCACTGCATTCACAGGTACAACCCATTGATGCCCCCCAAAGAGTCCAAAAGCAACTCCCTTGTTCATCGTCAGGACAAGCCCCACCGGCCCCGCAGTGACGACATGATGAAGAAGATACGTGCGGGCCAGCCATTTGGTCCCTTGATCTGCCAGGATTATCAACGCAACAGGAAACGACCAGCGCACAAGAACACCCAGTCGGTTCATCATGTTCCTTCAACCATCAAATTGCCTTCCAGACCGATTTCCACGGTCTTGCTTCTCGAAGCGTGTCCACTAATGATGCGAACCGCAGAGCGAGCTACGCCAAAGTGGTGACTGAGAAGTTGCAGGAGCTCCTCGTTTGCCTTGCCCTCTGCAGGCCTGGCATGGACATGGACACGCCAGGGATCTCCTGGTTCTACATCTGATCTGCTGCTGCCTGGAATAACACGTACACTGATCCGCATGATGCCTCCTGTTCAACGCAAATGGGCTGCCCATCCCAACAACCGGGGACAGGCAGCCCAGCACGTCTGCGCGTCTGTCGCTCTTACTTCTTTGTCAACAAGTGACAGGACACCGTGTGCCCCGGAGCAACCTCAATGACGAGAGGCTCCTGCTCTTTGCAGATGGGCATCGCGTACGGACACCGCGTACGGAAGTGGCAACCGGACGGAGGGTTCACGGGTGACGGAACGTCCCCCTGAAGAATGATCCGCTCGCGCTTGACCTCGGGATCAGGAACAGGCACTGCTGACAGAAGAGCTTGTGTGTACGGGTGAAGCGGATGATCAAACAGCTCATCGTTTTCTGCAGTCTCGACGATCTTACCAAGGTACATGACCGCGACGCGATCGGACATATGGCGTACAACGGCAAGGTCGTGGGCAATGAACAAATAGGTGAGGTTCAGCCTCTGCTGCAACTCCTGGAGCAGGTTGATGATCTGCGACTGGATCGATACGTCCAATGCGGAGATAGGCTCATCCAGAACAAGCAATTCTGGATTGATGATAAGTGCTCGAGCAACGCCGATACGCTGACGCTGACCACCGGAGAATTCATGAGGATAACGCTTCTCGTACTCGGGACGAAGGCCAACCGTCTCCATCATGGTGGCAACAGCCTGCTTGCGCTCCTTGCGTGTGCCGACGCTATGCACGTCCAGGGGCTCCTGAATGATATCGCCAACAGGCATTCTCGGATTGAGAGAACCATACGGGTCCTGGAACATGATCTGCATGTTCCGGCGGAGGGGTCGCATCTGGTTTGGAGTCAGATTGGTGATGTCTTTCCCCTTATAGATGATCTTGCCACCAGTGGGCTGCAAGAGTTTCAGCATGGTGCGCCCGGCAGTCGTCTTGCCCGATCCGGACTCCCCCACAAGGCTCAGCGTCTCTCCCTGGTTGATGAAGAAACCCACCTCGTCCACTGCCTTGACCGAGGCGACGGTCTTAGACAGGACTCCTCCTTTGATGGGGAACCACTTCTTGAGTTTTTGGACTTCTACGAGTCTCGTTTCCATGGTCGTTTCTCCTCTCTGCCTATGACTCGATCGGATGGAAGCAACGTACGAGGTGACCCGGGGAAAGCTCAAGTATCTCCGGCTCTTCCTCTCTGCACTTCTCCGTGGCGAACGGGCAGCGCGGGTTGAAACGACAACCCTTGGGCATGTGGTAGGGGGAGGGAACCATACCCTCGATAGCAGGCAACGGTTCGTTGGTCTTCTTCTCCGTAAATTTAGGAATGGACTGCAGCAGACCGTACGTGTATGGATGGCGCGGAGACTTGAAGATCTCCCTGGCTGTCGCACTCTCGACGATCTTGCCGGCGTATGCAATGGCAATTGTCTCTGCCATTTCGGCGACCACTGCGAGGTTATGGGTAATGATAAGAATAGCCATACCCAGCTTCTTCTGCAGTCCACGCATCAGATCGAGAATCTGTGCCTGGATCGTGACGTCAAGCGCCGTCGTGGCCTCATCCGAGATCAGGAGTTCAGGGTTTGAGGAGAGAGCCATGGCGATCATGACCCTCTGACGCATGCCTCCGCTCATCTCATGAGGATACTGGCCGAAGCGCCGCTCTGGCTCGGGGATGCCGACAAGGTGAAGCATCTCGATCGTACGCTTCTTCGCCTCAGCGTTATCAATCTTCTGATGCAAAGTAATGGCTTCACTGATCTGGTTTCCAATCGTGTAGACGGGGTTCAGCGACGTCATGGGCTCCTGAAAAATCATGGAAATCTTGTCGCCGCGTATCATGCGCATCGCTTCTTCATTCTTCTTGAGAAGGTCTTCCCCATGGAAGAAGATCTCACCTCCGATGATCTTGCCCGGAGGGTTAGGGATAAGGCGCATGATTGAAAGAGCTGTAACGGATTTTCCACAGCCAGACTCACCCACGAGGCCCAGAACCTCTCCGCGATGAATAGTCAGGTCTATTCCATCCACAGCGGGAACAACGCCGTCCTCCGTATAGAAGAACGTGCGCAGATTCTTGATATCGACAAGTACTTCTCGGTTGTCCACGGAACCCCCCTACAGTTTCAGTTTCGGATCGATGGCATCGCGAAGTCCATCTCCGAAGAAGTTGAATCCAAGAACAGTCAGGAAAATCGCAAGTCCCGGGTAGATGATGAGGCGCGGCGAATTCCAGATGAACTGCTGGGCATTCTGCAGCATGTTTCCCCAACTGGCGAAGGGAGCTTGGACACCAAATCCCAGGAAGCTGATGGAAGCCTCATAGATGATGGCTCCGCCGATGCCAATAGTCGTAGACACGATGAGGACGGCCAGCGTGTTCGGAAACAGGTGTCGCCACATGATCCTGTTGGCGCTGGCGCCGATCGCGCGAGCCGCCTCAACGTACTCCTGCTCCTTGAGAGAAAGCGCCAGGCCTCGGACAAGACGGGCATCAGTCATCCAGCCGAACACAACAATGACGAGGATGATTTGCCAAACTCCCTTGCCGAGGACACTCGCCAATGCTATCAGCAGCGGAAACGTCGGGATCGACAGCATGGCATCGGTGAACCGCATGAGAATGTTGTCCGCCCAACCGCCATAATAGCCTGCGAGAAGGCCAATCACTGCCCCTATGATCGTAGAGCTGATGGCCGAGATGAATCCGATAAACAGGGAGATACGCCCTCCAAAGAACATACGGGCAAGGACGTCACGACCGTAGTCATCTGTACCCAGCGGATGTGCGCTCGACGGCACGTTGAACATACCATCAAGACCCTCAATCTGCGTATTCGGATTGGCGCGCCAGATCAGAGGACCGACAAAAACGAAGAGCAGGATGGCGGCCAGCATGAACGCGCCTACCATGGCTAGTTTATGACGAGTAAGACGGTGATAAACCATGCCGACATAGGTGTAATCTTCTGAAGACTTCTTCTGGCTCTTTTTCTTGGCTTCGATAGCTTTTTCCGCCACGATGTCCTCCTAACTGTACTTGATACGCGGATCAACCCACGCGTACACGATGTCTGCCACCAGGTTGAACGCGATGACGAGGATACTGGTGAGCATAAGGCCAATCATGGCTGTTGGATAATCCGACTTGGTCTCGGCCAGAATGATCAGGCTTCCCATGCCTGGAATGTTGAAGATGGTCTCCGTAATAGCTGCACCACTGACGATGACGGGTACGGACAACGCTACCAGCGTCACAATCGGGATCATTGCATTGCGCAGCGCGTGCTTGCTGATGACGGAACGTTCAGGCACGCCCTTGGATCGAGCCGTACGGATATAGTCCTGCCGAATGACCTCGAGCATTGAGGACCGCATGTAACGAGTCCAGCTACCTATCGAGGAAAACGCCAGAACAAGTACGGGCATCACCAGATATTGCACCCGGTCCCCAAACTTCACCCAGAATGGAGCCTCCTCCAGTCCGGGCGTGATAATGCCGCCTGCAGGCAGCAAGGGCATCCCGCTGGGTCGCTTCAGGATTACACTGAAGAGCATCATCATCATCAGTCCAAACCAGAATGTCGGCATGGACATGCCCAGAAAACTGACAACCGTGACAACGTAGTCCGTCATGGAATACTGTTTGACCGCAGAGATGATGCCAATAGGGAGGGCAATGGCAAGGGACACCAGAAATTCGATTCCCATGAGCCGTACGGTCACGGGGAGCGCTCTGGAGATGACGTCACGGGCGGTGGAACCCGGGTACAGGAGAGATGGTCCCCAGTCCCCGCGAATGACGCCACCAAACCACTGGAAGAACCTCAGGTACCACGGAAGATCGAACCCCCAGGCCTTGATAAGACGCTGGATGTCTGCCTTCTTGATCCGCGGGTTCTCCATGAGAGCCGCGAACGGGTTTGGCACGAGAGAGAAAATGCCAAAAGACACGATCATTACGATCAGGATGAGCGGGATCATGCCCAGAATACGCCGGATAATGTAATCTCTCATGTTGGCGAAGACTCCTTTCGGCAGTCTCTCACGCCTCCTTACGGAGGCGTGAGAGCCGTTGAATCGGGTTTACAGGTCCCCAGACTCCATGGTCATGCTGTCCACGGACCTGGTCATCGTACCTAGTTCCATCAATACCAGTACTGGATGTTCCAATTGTTGTATACAGTAGAGGAGAAGAAGTGTTCATAGCCCTTGAGGCCCTTGAGGCCCTTGCGGACTTCGTCGGGATAGACACGCTGTTCAAGATAAAGACACGGAAGATCTTCAGCAAAGATGTCTTGAATATGAGAGTACGCTTTCCTAAGAGCAGTAGCCGTCGTGGCATTCTGAGCGGCGTTAAGCCACTTGTCCATGTCGACACTATCGTAGCGGTAATTGTTCTGCCCGTTCATACCGTTCTTCTCAGTCGGAATCTGGTCACTCCGGAAGGCCAGCACTGATCCGAACGTGTCATAGTTACTGAAGCTGATGCCATGCAGGTCGATGATGAACGTGCCGTCGGCATACCCACCGATGAACTTCCTGGCTGCCAGCGCATTGATTTCATCTGAAGCCCAAAGCGAAGCAGGAACATCCTTGAAACCAGCAGCGTTCGCAACGGCAACGGGGGCAAGTACCGCAACCATGAGAACAACTGCCAAAACGAGTGATACTACTCTCTTCATCGCATACTCCTTCCTGGAAAAGATGCAGAACAGAAAATGGTCTTTTCACATACTGTTCGGTAGAGCCCACCTCCCTTCGATATGACCGTTTATCTGCAGGCCGTGGCTCCGTGTCCAGAGGCAGCATCAGAGAAACTGAAGAACAATCGCTGGGCGTCAGCATACGCTGAGACGACCGAGTACTTACCCACCGTGAAGTTATACCACGGTCGGCTGAACGTGTCAATTGAACGGCCTTCCCGACCGACGAGCATTGGCTCCACGAACAACGCGGTACAGAATGCCGCTACCGCCGATCCGACTCCACGCACCGGATTCAAAAGCCGCGACCAGAGTCCTGTGGCCTTTTTGGAACCGTGTCCAGGGTCAACCGTTAGTCCCCGGGCTTCCCGGATTGCCAGGAGACGCATGCGTTGCCCAAATTCCTTCGCTTCAATCGCTTCCGGCGGCATGACAAATGTTGCCAGGTCGACAACCACCATCGTGTCATGGGAAAGCTCCTGGGCGTATACACCTTCGAACAGATCACGGTCGCCCTGGATAATGTTTTCGACAATCCTGTCGAGCTGATTGGCCTGTTTCAGTTCTGTCTCTTCATGCGTCATTTGGCTCACCCATCTTTCCCGCAATCATCATCTTGACTTCGGTAAGCGCCCGGAACAATATCACCTTCACATTGCTCTCGCTGAGATCAAGCAGGAACGAGACCTCTCTCACGGACCTGCGCTCAAGGAGCCTCATCCGAACAACCGACCTCTTGGGTTCCTCCAGGTGGTCGATTGCCTCATATACTACGGCCTTCGTATCAGCCGCCTCTGCCAGTTCATACGGATCCTTCAGCAGACCCGTAGAGTGAACATCCATAAACTCCTGAAAGGGCAGCACAGAGAAACCGGTCTGCTGCCTGTAGTAGTCCGAGAGAGCATTTCGTTCAATCTTGTATACCCAGACGTCAAGCGGAATACCTTGGTATGAGAACCCTTTGATAGACGAGACTATCCTGCTCATCGCGTCTTCAGCGACGTCCTCTGCGGTAGCCCTGCTCTTGACATGCCTCTGAGCATACGCGAGCATACGAGAGCCAAAGCGCTCTACAAAAAGGCTCCACGCATCTTCATCAGCTTGCTGCAGTCTCAGTATGAATTCTTCTTCATCTACGTCGATCGTTGCACTTCCTCAATCCAATAATCGTGACTACAGATAATCGGTTACACCTGAGAAGATGAACGCACTCCAAAAATCCCCGTCCCCACGCGTATCATGTTCGAGCCATGCTCGATCGCCAGCTCAAAGTCATCGGAAGTCCCCATGGACAAGAATGACAATCGGGACGAACCATCGACGCTGGCGAGTTCATGGAACAAGATGTTGACAGATTCATAGAGTTTTGCCCGCATTTGCATCGTTGCCTGAAG
>JBAQYC010000139.1:0-2368 GCA_049299835.1 Candidatus Cryosericum sp.
GTTCAAGTATAGTGCCCGCTGACTGCTGCACAAGCCGAAGTACGAGAAGGCCGACACCGGGGAGTCGCATATTGAAATGTTGTACTGCAGTGGATAACATGTGAACAGTGTGGAGAGACTTGCCATCCACGCTTCTCGGGAAAGGAGGGTTCGTGGCCGGACCGATGCGCATCGAATTCCCTGGTGCTGTCTACCTGATTTCCGACACCGCTCCTGCAGGCCGGACCATCATGCAGAGCGACGACGCCCGCTTGCAGTTCCTTGCAGACCTCACTGCAGTGGCTGCAAGTCTGGACTGGCTCATCTACGCGTGGTGCATGTTGCCGGATCGCTACAGCTTCGTCGTGGAGACGCCCCACGCAGATCTTCGTACGGGCATGCGCCGATTCAGCAATAGTTATGCGCGGCATATGAACCACCAGACCGGCAGTTCGGGGCGAGTCTTCCGTGGAGCCTATCGAGCCGTCCTCCTGGAACCCGACGTGTGGCTGCTGCCGATCTGCCGTCACGTTGTCCTCCAGCCCGTGACAGCAACCACCGTCTCCACGCCCGAGGAATGGCCCTGGAGTAGTTATCAGGCAACAGTCATGAGCACCCACATACGGAGTGCCCCCCTTGCCGCCGAGTCCCTGCTGTCTCGTTTTGGCCAGACACAGGAAGACGCTGTCGCCGCCTACGCTGACTACATACGGGCGGGCGCAGGTCAGCCATCCCCCCTCACACACATGATACCTCCGGGAATCCTGGGGACGCAGACGTTCGTCCAGGTGGTCACTGAGCACCTGGTAAGCAGAGCATCCGAACCATCGGTCGCAGCGACTCTCCTGTTGCTTGCGCGACCATCCCTGGCACAGATCTTCGGGCCCGATGTCAGGCG
The DNA here is from genome assembly GCA_049299835.1 of Candidatus Cryosericum sp. Lineage (GTDB taxonomy): Bacteria > Caldisericota > Caldisericia > Cryosericales > Cryosericaceae > Cryosericum. Next base: position 878 of record JBAQYC010000139.1, read on the forward strand.
TGAACGCTCACAGCTCCCGTTGCGCGTTGCAGCTGCGGTCCATCTTGGTTACTCGCTCGTACAGATCGGTAATCACCTGGGTGTCCACTATACGACGGTCAGCCGGTATCTCCGTGCAGCTCAGGGTGGACCAGACACGGCATCTCCTGCTGCGCGCTGAACAGTATGAAAACGAATCCCCGGCTGCTTTAAAAAGCAGCCGGGGATTCGTTACTCCAGCAAGAGCACTGGAGCTATTTCCACATTATCCACAGATATGTTATGTTTTTGTACCTGACCTATTGCGCGGGGTTGAGTGGAATCACGAGCCAGCAGATGAGGTAGACCAGGACCCCCGTCCCCCATGCCATCCCGAGCAACGCCCAGGCAATGCGCACAATGGTAGGATCGATGTCAAAGTACTCCGCGACACCCGCTGCAACGCCTCCGATTACCTGGTTCTTGCGTGAACGGTACAGTCTCCTGGAGAAATCATTACCGATCCCCGAAGACGCAGGACGCTCGGTCTGCGGACGTTCCGTTCTGTTCTGGATGGGTCCCTGCTCACTGAACCCAGATCCCGGCTGGGTTGGCGCGCAGGTGCCACACATGACCTTGCCATCCACCATCACAACTTCCTCGCGAGCCAGCGCCTTTCCGCACTTCGTGCAGACGCCGACTGCTTCTTCATCTGGTCTGTCAAAACTCTTCATTTCCTGGTACCTCCCTTGATAAGTACGACCAGTCCGAGCACAAGGAACAGTCCCCCGACTGCCGATTTCCGAATAATATCGACCACCTGGGCTGAAAAGATGTCCAGCCCCGAAAGAAACGCAAGAGAGCCGACTGCGACAGCCACGACTCCCCACAGCAGCCCATTTCTGGACGTCTTCCCTTCCGCCGAGTCAAACAGCGTCGAGATCAGGATCGAGAGTCCCGCCGAGATCACCGCCGCTCCGGCAAAGGTCGTGAGGCTGAACCGGATGACTCCGAGGACCTGCAGGAGGACGATGATTCCGACAAAACCGAGCATGGCGCTCCAGAACACGGTCTCACGAGAATTGTGCTGGAAGCCGGTCGCGACACCGTAGATGCCCAGCAGGATCACAAACGCCGCCAGGGGAACCAGGATGCCGAAATGGTACCCCGTCTGAGGAAATGCCTGGAGCAGGAAATGGGCGCCAAGCACGATGAGCAGAGCACTCAGGGCCACCCGTCGATCAATGTTGTTGCTGTTCATTGCTGTACCTCCATAAGTTGAATCTGTCCAATTGCACTATCGATACGCATGACAAGCTGCCTGTCGGCGCCGCTGGCTGCCGAGGCATTGAGATACGACTTGCTGCCCTCGGCCACGAATCCCGACGACAGGACGTTGCCCAGAACACTTCCAACAGAAAGCCGCGCTCCTGGTTTACTGGGAATACGCACTATACCGTTTCCCACAGCGGTGTGCAGTGTCACGTCGCAGTGTCTGTTCAGCGACCCCGAGAAGTCGAGATCATAACTGCC
>JBAQYC010000140.1:0-3092 GCA_049299835.1 Candidatus Cryosericum sp.
GTGCAACCGTCATCCACGTACGCGAAGGGAGAACTTGTTGCGAAGGACGGTGTCTACCTGGGGACCGACGATGGACATCCCTCAAGAAGTTATGGCATCAAAAACAGCATCAACATTGCCACTCCAACCTATCAGAGCCTGCAAGTCAAGGCCGAACCAGGTAAACAGCTGCGTGTCCTGGAACTGATACCCCATCAAGTCGTGACCGGCGAGCGCCGCGTGGAGGCAAGAGTGGATGCACGGGGCTACGTCCTGTCGGATACCGACCAGGACATCCTGAAGGTGGCGGTCTTCGAACGCCATCACGCCACGGGGCGCGTGGGTCTGGGGTTTATCAGCGGCTTCCAGATGAAACAGGGAGCGGTGGCCTCGTCAGTCGCTCACGATTCTCACAATATCGTCGTGTGCGGCGTGGCAGACCGTGACATGCTGCTTGCAGTACAACAGGTTGCGTTCATCGGCGGCGGCCTTGCGGTGACGAACAATGGACAGGTCGTCGGTTCTCTTCCCCTTCCATATGGAGGTCTCATGTCTGACCTGTCCATACCTGAAGTCGCGGCCCGTCTGGATGATCTGGGGAAGGTCATGCGCGACGTAACAGGCTGTCCACTGGACGATCCATTCATGACACTGGCGTTTATGGCCCTTCCGGTCATTCCAAAGCTCAAGATCACGGATTTTGGCCTGATCGACGTTGAGAAGTTCAAAGTTGTCAGTCTGTTCATCTAAGGGAGGTTTGCCATGCAGCAGCTCTTCCAGAACGCTCAGATAGCACAACCTGACGGTACGCTTCTGGCAGTCGACATTCTGGTCACAGACGGCACCATCGAAAAATTCTCTCCTGCGCGTGGTGAGCCCGCTCCCGCTGGAGTCATCCCTGCTGACCTGCATGGCCTCTTTGTCATGCCGGGTGGAGTCGATGGACATGTCCACTTCGACGATCCCGGCTTTACGGAACGTGAAGACTTCGCCACGGGCACCATGGGGGCTGCCGCTGGCGGTGTCACAACGATCGTCGACATGCCGTGCACATCGCTTCCTCCAGTAACCACATCTGACAACTTCAGAACGAAAATGAAGGCAGTGGAGTCCAAGGCCTACGTCGACTATGCGTTCTGGGGCGGAACGACCCCGACATTCATCGACAGTGGTGCCTTCCGTCGACTTCTGCCGGAACTCAGGGAGTTGGGGGTCGTCGGTATCAAGGCCTATACCATCTCCGGCATGCAGACCTATCCCCGTCTCGATACGCGCCAGATGGTGATGCTCTTCGAGGCTGCACGTGATTTTAATATGCTTGTGGCCGTACACGCCGAGGACTACTTCCTCGCGACGTATTACACCGACAAGATCACACGGGAGGGCCGTTCGGATCCTCTGGCATACAAGGACGGCCGGACGTATGACGCGGAACCCATCGCCATCTCCACCGTTCTTGCGCTCGCCCGGCGTGAGCAGACACGCGTCCACATCGTCCACGTGTCGACATCAGCAGGAGTCGACCTTGTTCGGCAAGCCAAGGGACAGGGAATCGACGCCACAGCTGAAACCTGTCCACATTACCTTTTGCTCAACCGGGAAGACTTCGTTCGCCTGGGCAGTCTGGCCAAGTGCACGCCTCCCCTGCGGGATCGCTATGATAACGAGGTGCTCTGGGCCGGCCTTCTGGATGGGACCATCGACTATGTGACGACCGACCATGCAGCCGGCATCTACCCACGGGAGAAAGTCACCGACAACATCTGGAATGCCTATGCGGGCATGCCCGGCGTCCAGCTCCGTGTCCCGCTGATGCTCTATGAGGCATGCGTGGTTCGCGACATGAACCTGTACCGTCTTGGTGAAATCATGAGTACCAACCCGGCAAAGCGTCTTGGTCTTTTCCCGCGGAAAGGTATACTTGCGGTCGGTTCTGATGCCGATTTCGCCTGCATCGATCTGGATGCGAGGGTGACCGTGCACGCCGAGGACCTTTACGCCAAGAACAAGTACACGCCCTTCGAGGGGCGGGAACTGCGAGGAGCGGTCCGCCAGACGTTCGTACGTGGTAACCAGGTCTATGATAGTTCCGGGAAGTTCCCTGAAGGAGCCGGCTATGGAAAATTCATCAAGGCTGTCTAACCCCGCTTGGAGGTGGTGAAATGCTGGTAACGTTGAAAGAAGTCACACAGGATGCACTCAAGAACCACTACGCAGTCGGTGCGTACAACATCCACAACCTGGAATATGCCAGGGCTGTCGTCGAAACATCGTATGAGATGAAAGCGCCCGTGATCCTGCAGATCTCGCAGGGCAGTTCCGACTTTGCCGGACTCGAAGAGTTGAGCATGATCGCCCGTCACTACGCTTACAAGTACGCCATTCCGGTAGTCGTACACCTGGATCACGGCAAGAGCTTCCTCCGCTGTATCGAAGGTCTGCGCGCCGGATTCAGCTCCGTCATGTTTGATGGTTCTTCCCTGCCATATACCGAGAACGTCGGCATCACGCGTCAGGTCGTCGAAGCAGCTCACCACATAGGCGTGGCCGTCGAAGCCGAGATCGGCAAGGTTGGAAAATCCGAGGACGGAGAAGCTGCTGAGGCGGAAGACATGCATTACACGGCGGTCGACGAGGCGGTTCGCTTCTTTGCCGACACACACGTCGATGCCCTGGCGGTCTCGATTGGAACAGTACACGCCATGGCTGTTCAGGCTGCCCATCTCGACATCGACCTCTGCCGCAAGCTGCACGAAGCCATGCCGACTGTCCCGCTCGTCATGCACGGGGCCTCCGGTGCGGTGGATGAAGATGTGAAACAGGTCATCCAGATGGGAATAACCAAAATCAATATTGCAACATTCCTGCAGAAGAAGGCCGCCCTCGCTGTCAGGGCGATGTTCGAACGCAACCCCGATGCGATAGGGTTTCGGGACATTGCGAAGCCACAGGTGCAAGCCGTCATCGACGGCGTACGTGGCAAGATCGAATTGTTCGGCACCGCCAACCGTGCCTGAACACAGTACGCTTTCGGGACATTGCGAAGCCCCCAGCCTCCCGGCTGGGGGCTTTCAATCTATCGCTGGTACTGGACTACGAGGCAGGCTGAACAC
>JBAQYC010000141.1:0-3596 GCA_049299835.1 Candidatus Cryosericum sp.
GTGCAGTAGAGTTCTAGTACTCGGGATAGGCCGGAGCGGCAGGTGCCGAGCTCTCCGCCTTCGGAACGGTCGTGACCATGGCCGCCGTCGAGAGGAGCAGGCTTGCAATGCTCTCAGCGTTCAGAAGCGCGAGGCGTGTGACCTTCAGAGGGTCAACGATACCGCTCTTGAAAAGGTCCTCGAACTTGTTATTGAGGGAGTTGAACCCGAGATCGTCGTCGCCCTCGAGAACCTTCTGGACCGCGATGACGCCTTCGTAGCCGGAGTTGTCGGCAATGATCCTGAGCGGCTCGCGAAGAGACTTGCGGACGATCTCGGCTCCGGTCTTCTCGTCACCGGTCAACTTCAGGCCGTCGATGGCTCGTCCTGCCTTGACCAGAGCTGCACCGCCGCCAATGATGATGCCTTCTGCCACAGCTGCCTTGGTAGCGTTGACGGCATCCTCGACTCTGTGCTTGAGTTCCTTCATGGCAGTCTCAGTGGGTGCGCCGACCTTGATGATGGCGACGCCGCCGGCAAGCTTCGCCAGGCGCTCCTGAAGCTTTTCCTTATCGTAGTCTGACTTGGTCTCCTCGACCTGCTTGCGGATCTGGCCGATGCGGGACTTGATCTCTTCCTTGGCTCCCTTGCCGCCCACAATGGTCGTGTTGTCCTTGTCGACCTTGACTTCGTCAGCAGTGCCAAACATGTCTTCCGTGACCTTCTCGAACGTGAGGCCGAGGTCTTCGCTGAGAACCTTGCCGCCCGTAAGGATGGCGATGTCTTCCAGCATGGCCTTGCGCCTGTCGCCGAAGCCCGGTGCTTTGACGGCAACGCATGAGAACGTGCCACGCACCTTGTTGAGAACGATGGTCGCGAGTGCTTCACCCGTGATATCGTCGGCGACGAGCAGGAACGGACGCCCTTTCTGGGAGAGTTTCTCCAGCACGGGGAGGAACTCCTGGATGGATGTGACCTTCTTGTCGGTAATGAAGATAAGAGGGTTCTTGAGCACGACTTCCATTCGGTCGGGGTCGGTCACGAGGTACGGCGAGATGTAGCCGCGGTCGAACTGCATGCCCTCAACGGTCTCAACCTTCATCTCAAGACCCTGGGACTCCTCGACGCTGATGACGCCGTCCTTGCCTACTTTCTCCATGGCGTCCGCAATTGCCTCGCCGACGGCGGGCATTTTGGACGATACAGTGGCAACCTGAGCCTTCTCTTCCCGAGTTTTGACCTGGCGAGACAGTTTCTTGAGTTCATCGACGACAGCAGTCGTCGCTTTGTCCATGCCGGCCTTGAGTGCGACGGAGTCTGCACCGGCAGTGACGTTCTTGATGCCTTCCTGAATCATGATCTGGGCAAGGACGGTCGCTGTGGTTGTCCCATCACCGGCCTGGTCCTCAGTCTTCTGGGCAATCTCCCTGACGAGCTGGGCGCCGATGTTCTCGTTCGGGTCCTGGAGTTCGATTTCCTTAGCGATGCTGACACCGTCGTCGGACAGGACCGGCGAACCGAACTTCTTCTCGAGTGCAACGTGGCGGCCCTTTGGCCCCAGCGTGACCTTGACCGTATTGGCGAGTCTGTCGATGCCAGTACGAATTTTTTCGTATGCCTCATCGTTGAAAATGATCTGTTTCGCATCCATAGTCATTCCTCCTTACTTGACGATAGCGAGGATGTCATGCTGAGACAGCACAACAAACTCTTCTTCGTCGAGTTTGATTTCGTTGCCGCTGTACTTCGAATAGACAACCTTGTCGCCTTCCTTGACCTCAAGTGGAACCCTGGTGCCATTGTCCAGCATGACGCCGGAGCCAACTGCCATCACGGTGCCCTGCTGGGGTTTTTCCTTGGCGCTATCAGGCAAGACAATGCCACTCTTCATGGTTTCTTTAACAGTTTCGACCTTAATGACGACGTGATCACCGATTGGTACAAGCTTTGCCATATTGTCGTACCTCCTGTATTAGAAAGTCTGAATGGATTAGCACTCTCTTTGCATGAGTGCTAAGTCATTATAGGAGAGCATGATGAGCTGTCAAGTATAGAAGGAGTTCAGCCCGGTCTCGCGGCCCCCTGATGGCGTGGACAAATGGAGTGTTGTACAAAAGCGGGGTTCCTGCTAAGATAATTACCTTGATATGGCCTACGAAACTTGCATAGAAGTACCATTCCAGAGCCGGTGCCGCCAGTCCACTGAGGGCATCGGCATCCTGCTTGGCAGTTGTCTTCTCGAGACACTGGCACAGGGGCGCCGTGACGCACTGATCGTCGGACTCGTTGGGCCTCTGGGTGCCGGCAAAACGGTCCTCACTGGTGCACTGGCTGCAGCCCTTGGTGTCGATCGGGCAAGCGTTGCCAGTCCGACCTTCGTCCTGGAGCGGAACTATCAGGGCAAGGAACCCGTGAGGCATTTTGACCTTTACCGCATCGATGATCCCCGACAACTCGTCGAAATGGGCTTCGAGGAGGAGCTGGACAAGCACGGCGTGACGGTCATCGAGTGGGCTGAACGATCTGGAGGGCTTCTCAAGATGTACGAGCGTATTGAGGTCCACTTCGAAGTCCTGGGCGAGGAAGTCAGACGTATCGTTCTGCGCGATTTCTACCAGCCTTCCATTGTAGCGAGGTGTTTCGGTGTCGAGACAGTCCCTGCTTCTCATTAACACCGCAACCGTTTCGGGCGTTGTCGGCCTGGCGCAGGGAGGTGAAGTTGTGACGCAGATTCCGCTTCAGCTGGCGACTGCGTCCAACATGGTCCTGGCTGCCATCGACCAGGTCCTCGGCGAAGCAGGATGCACGCTTAATGACGTGGAGACGGTTGTACTGGTCAAAGGTCCGGGAACATTCACCGGGTCGCGGGTCGGCGCAAGCATCGCCAAGGCGATCGCCTATGCGACTCCCTGCTCGCTTCTCTCAGTCTCCACGCTGGAAGCAGTGGCCTGGAGCGGCTTTCTGATTGGGGTAACACATATGGGCAGGGGTCCTGTGTGGGCGCTTCTGGATGCTCGTCGTCACGAGTTCTACGTGCAGAGCTTCACCGTGTGCGACGGGGCGGTTGTTTCACATGCGGAATCAGCGTGCATGGGACCGGGAGCCTTCGATACAGTACGTGAGGCGGGCGGGCTTGCCGTGTGTGCGTTCTCGCAGACAGCAGTTCCCGAGAACCAGCGCCCACGCGAAGGCGAAAACGTCGTGTGGCTGTTTGACGTGCATCCGAGCTGTGCGGGCATCCTTGCTGCCTCGGCGGGTGCGCAGAGTGAAGACCCGTTCACGCTTGAGCCGCTGTACCTTCGCAGCATGGAGGAATTGTTCGACCACCCGAAGGCACCGCTGTGACATCCGACGGATCGATCATGGTCCGGGCGGCGAGCGTCCGGGATCTCAAGGCTATCTGGGAGATTGAGGAAGCATCATATGCGTCGCCTTGGCCCAAAGAGACCTTCTTCGTAGACATCACATTCAACGCAGATGCGAAGTACTTCGTCGCCATGATCGACAGACACATCGTTGGATTCATTGGTGGCTGGTTCAAGGAAGGGAAGCTTCACATTGTCAATGTTGCCACCAACCCTTCGTCTCGCGGATCCGGCGTGGCAAAGCAGCTCGTT
>JBAQYC010000142.1:0-8876 GCA_049299835.1 Candidatus Cryosericum sp.
ATCTCAATGGTCAGGTCGGAGGTTGACAGAGTTGCTTATGAAATCGCTTCACAGCAGGGAACGCAAGGGCAGCGTCAAGAACAATCAGGGAGTTAGGACATGGTAGCACGGCATACCGGCAGAGAACACCTGAACATTGTCATCACCGTTGTCGACCGCATATGGAGAGGTTTCTTGATCAACTGGCTGGCGGCCAGTCCACTTCTCGTAAACCCGGTCAGGGCGTCACTGATGCGTCTCTATGGAATACGGACAGCGACGCACGGGATTCGGCCCGGATGTTACTTTGCCGGCCGCGACATCGTCATCGGAGCCGATACATTTGTCAATTACCGCTGCTTCTTTGATGGCTCAGCGCCCATCCATATCGGTAAGAAGTGCGGGATAGGCATGGAAGTACTGTTCTGCACGTCCACGCACGTCATGGGTCCGGCGACTGAAAGGGCGGGGCGCGTCAATCCCCAATCCATCACGATCGGCGACGGTTGCTGGATCGGCGCACGCTCGGTCATCCTGCCGGGCGTGACGATCGGCGACGGTTGCGTTATAGCGGCGGGAGCTGTCGTCAACAAGGATTGTTCCGCCAACGGCATGTACGCGGGAGTTCCCGCCCGGCGCATCAGAGAATTGCCGGTTGAGGGTGAGTCTGTGTGACGAACATCGATACATTCGATCGGCCAGGAGGACGTATGGTGGAGCAGCTGGACAGGGGGTACCTCTTCACGGATATCGGCGCACTGGAGGTCGCAGGCACGGAAAACGGTATTGTGTCGGTGACGTTTGTCGAGAATGTCGACACGGAAGCGGCCTGTGTGACATCGGTCGTGCAGCAGTGTATCACTGAGTTAAGCCAGTACTTCGGCGGCAGGCGCACGACATTTTCCGTTCTCCTGAATCCGGCGGGTACCGAATTCCGAAAGCTGGTCTGGCATGCGCTGCAGGGAATCCCGTTTGGTGAGACGAGAAGCTACCGGAACATTGCCATGGCTGTCGATCATCCCAAATCATCACGCGCGGTGGGCGGTGCAACAGGTCACAACCCCATTGCCATCATCGTTCCCTGTCATCGCGTGATCGGCAGCGACGGCTCGCTCACTGGCTACGCAGGTGGTCTCGACCGCAAGCGATGGCTGCTGGAGCACGAACGGAGGGTCCTGGCCGCTAAAGGCTGAGCACTTCCCGCAGGGGGCTGACGTGCAGGCCGGCCTCGTCCAGCGCACGACGGACCATCTCCAGGATCCGGCGTGCATCCGGATTGTCGCCATGAACACAGATGGAATCGGAGCGTATCGCGACCGATTCTCCCTGTGCTGTTTCGACCACTCCCTCGGTCACCATCCTGATGACGCGAGCGGCGATAGTCACGGGATCGTGCAGGACAGAGCCCTCATGGGAACGGGCGACCAGGGATCCATCTGCCTCATAGGCACGGTCTGCAAACGTCTCGGCGGCAAACGGGATACCGACCTCAATCGCGGCAGCCTCGTGCTGTGACCGGGACAGCCCAAGAAAGATCAACCCAGGGGCTGCATCCCTGGTTGCTCGAGCGAGTGCCCGGGCAAGGTCCGGGTTCCGGGCGGCCTGATTGTACAATGCCCCGTGTGCCTTGACATGGCACAGAGGTACCCCCTCGGCACGGCAAAGAGCCGCCAGAGCTCCAATCTGGTACAGACAGAAGGCATAGACTTCGTCGGGTGTACATGTCATGGTGCGGCGTCCGAATCCGACCAGATCCGGATAGCCCGGGTGAGCTCCAACAGCAACACCGCGGTCACGCGCAGCCCTCACGGTCGCCAGCATGACCTGCGGGTCGCCGGCGTGGAATCCACAGGCGATGTTGGCGCTGGTGACATGGTCCAGGACATGTGCGTCATCGCCGAGGGTCCACACCCCGAAACTTTCTCCTACATCGCTGTTGAGATCAACTGTCATGTTCATGGTCCACCTCCAGAGGAGTCATGTCCTGCCACTCGACGACGTGTTCTATGCCGTTCACGGTCACGTGCAGTGTACCACCTGCCCGGCGCTGGCTCCAGGTGGTCTGCAGGCGGGTCAATTCCTTTCTTGCGGAGGATTGTCCCTCAAGCATGTCTCGCGCGTCATCAGGGGAGCACATGCGAAAGTGGATGCTGTCACCCGGTCGACACTGTGCCAGCCACCCGAGTGAGGCCGTAGCGACGACAAATGGCTTGATGTATCCTCCGGTCGTCTGGTGATCTGCCAGCATGACGATAGGCAGACCCGAGCCCGTCACTTCGACCGCTCCCTCCGGGATGACCTCCGAGATAATGTCCGACCCAGCCACTACGTCCAGCCGCGGTCCCTCCAGTCGACAACCCATGCGGTCACTGGCGTTGTCAACTGTCCAGGCTGCGTTCAGGAATGTCTGTTGTGCCATGGGCGTGAGTGACTCTATCTGTGGACCTGGCAGAGCCGGAACCAGCGCGTCCGTGGCATATGACGGCCGCAACTCGATCGGACACGAGAATCCATCGAGCCGTCTGGCCCATGCTGTCAGTGAGTGGAGAGACAGACGGTCTCCGGTATGCAGGGGTCGTCCCCGAAGTCCTCCCAGTGTAGACCGCAACAGCGTCGAGTGGCTGCCCAGCGCACTTTGGACGTCGATCCCGCCCGCGACACATAGCCAGGCGCGGCATCCGGACTCGGTGCAACCGGTCATAGAGATGACACTGCCGGAGCGCACCAGGACCGCGGTCCACGCCGGGACGCCGCGTCCGTCGACCTGCAGCCCCATGTCTGCGCCCGTCACGGCCACGAGCGCGTCTGTCGTGAGGGCCAGGCGGGGACCGGATAGTGTCATTTCTAGAGCGGCGGCGCCTTCGCTGTTGCCAACCAGGAGGTTCCCGAGTGCCAGCGCCTGCCTATCCATGGCCCCCGAAACAGGGACCCCCACGTGCTGCAGGCCCCAGCGGCCGTCATCCTGTACTGTGGTCAAAATGCCAGGTTCGAGCACGTCGCATCCACCAATTTCCGACTCTGAAACATCACATGTCTTTGGATAACATGTGAATTCGTGTGACCGCTGCGCTTCGAATTCTTCAAGACTGATGGGAGAGAAGACGACGGAGTCTCCTGCCTGTACCAGCGATGGCTGCTCACGCAACGGGTCGAACATGATGAGAGGCGTTCGACCGATGATGTTCCAGCCTCCCGGGCTGGACACCGGGTAAACGCCGGTCTGCGCGCCTGCTATCCCCACACTGCCTGCCGGTACGGTTGCTCGCGGCGTCGCAAGGCGAGGTGTTGCCAATTGCGGGTCGAGGCCCATGAGGTATGGGAAACCGGGGAGAAACCCCAGCATGGAGCACCGGTAGATGGCTGCGGCATGGCGCTGCACGACTTCCTGCTCACTCTGTCTGGAACGCCGGCAGACGGCATCCATGTCTGGACCGAACTCGCCGCCATAGCAGACAGGGATCGTGATGGTTCTCGGCTGGACAGGCGGAGCGGTCGTGATAGTTCTTGCGGCCGTCTCCACAACCTCTCTGACCTCTTGCGGCGAGACCTGGAGCGGGTGGACGATCAGCCCCAGCGTGCAATATCCCGGGACCGTCTCGACCAGCCACGCAGGATGCAGGTCCTCCATGGCACGTCGGAGCGCGTGGACGTGCGCGTTTGTCGAGGGAGAGACGTCGTCTCCGACTGCGACCAGCCAGCAGCTGTCGCCTGCCTGCACCACGGATATCGGCCATGTCTGAGGTTCCATGCCATCATGATAGCCCTGTTTGCTCGTCATGTCAGTCCCGCGCAGACACGAATCCGCACAGGAACAGGTCGACAGCCTCTCCCCTGAAGCACAGCAGCTGAAAAGATGGCGCAACCCTCATGAGGGCTGCGCCATCGCGTCTATCTCAGGCCAGGTTGCTCGCGACGAATGCCCAGTCGACCAGGCCCCACCATGCTTCGACATACTTGGCACGTGCGTTGCGGTAGTCGATGTAGTATGCGTGCTCCCAGACATCGCAGGTCAGCAGCGGCTGTTTGCCGTCTCGCAGAGGGTTCATGGCGTTGCCCGTGCTCTCGACGCTCAGGGCCCCATCATGGTTGCGAACCAGCCACGCCCACCCGGAGCCGAACGTCCCGACCGCCGTTGCCGTGAACTTCTCCCGGAATGCCTGTACGGAGCCGAACCCCTTGATGAGCAGGTCTGCCAGGGCACCTGCAGGTTCCCCGCCTGCACCCGGCTTCATGCACTTCCAGTAGAACGAGTGGTTCCATACCTGGGCTGCATTGTTGTAGATGCCGCCCATCGGTGCCGTCAGGATGATCTTCTCCAGCGGCTCTTCCTCCATTGTGGTGTGCTCGATCAGCTTGTTGAGGTTGGTGACATAGGCCTGATGATGCTTGCCATAGTGATACTCGATCGTTTCCGCAGATATGACGGGAGCCAGTGCGTCCTTGGCCCACGGCAGTTCAGGCAGTACATGTACCATTAACCACCTCCTGTGGTTTCGTCGTGCATTGTGTCACAACGTTCTGACTACTCTCAGTTTATCGAGAGCGCCCGACAATACGAGACCGGACAAGTCCGTGTGAATCAAGCCGGTTCAATTGACCCTTTCCACTCCCGCGATATGATGCAGTCAGCAGACAGGGGGTGTCACATGTTGCCACGAGTCATCATACACAATGCAGTGAGCGCTGATGGACGCATCGACTGGTTCGAAGCTGATCTGGAGGCTTTCTATGGCCTGACTGGACGGTGGCATGAAGACTGCGCGCTGGTCGGTTCCGGGACTGTTCTGGCGGCGCCGGAATCATCGAAACGGGACAGAAAGCCACTAGTGCCTCACGTCGTCGACCCATCGGACGCGCGTCCTCTGTTGGCGATCGTGGACAGTCGAGGGAGGGTCCGCTGCTGGAAGACGTGGCTGGCAATGCCCTACTGGCGAGGAGGTGTGGCGATCTGTTCAGACAGCACACCCGATGACTATCTCCAGTACCTGGCCGAGGTGGGGGTCGACTGTATCGTGGCGGGGCAAGACAAGGCCGACATGAGAACAGCGCTGGAAGAGTTGAACGAACGCTATGGTGTCCGGACCGTGCGCGTCGACTCGGGAGGCATCCTGAACGGCGTACTCCTCCGCGCCGGGCTCGTCACTGAGGTCAGTATCCTGGTGCATCCGGCGCTGGTGGGTGGGACGTCACAGAACTCCATGTTCCGTGCGCCGGACCTTGCGTCTTCTGAAGGCGTCATCCCTCTCACGCTTGTCAGCGCCGAGACCATCGGCGACGGCCTGGTGTGGCTGCGCTACAAGGTCGCCGGCAGAAGGAAGAGACTCCCGCGCAAGGCCTGAGGCGGGCAACCGCTCAAGCGTGACCATCCCGGTCGACTTCCTTGACTCGGGGTGTGTTCGCTCTATACCTGAAACAGAGGGGCACCTGAAACGGACTCCTGTGATTGGTGCCAGAGTCGCACAGGAGGCATCCTGTCGATCCAAATCTGTACGTTGCAGGTTGTGTACGGTTGTCACAAGGGGGTCTGTCATGGTCACCCGCATACCGGCACAGGAACGCCATTTTGTCGACTTGTCATGGATGCAGGCCTATTGGCTCTTTTCGTATGGTGAGTGGTACGTGCCGGGCAACGTGCGCCTGGGCAAGCTGCGTGTCTTCAATGACGACCTGATCCAACCGGAGGAAGGCTTCGGCATGCATCCTCACGAGGAACTGGAGATCGTCACGATCATGCTGGCAGGGCAGTTGACCGTCACCGACGATGCCGGGGAGCGAACCGTTGTTCATGCAGGCGAGGTACACCGGATTTCTGCGGGTACAGGGACGAGACACACGGAGAAGAACCAGGCGAGTGATCCGGCCCGGTACTATCAGATCTGGATCTTTTCGGATAAGCCCGGGCTGATTCCATCGCATGAACAGAAAAACTTCACGCAGATATCAAGACAGGATCGGTTGCTGACGGTGGCGTCGGGCAGGGAGGATCCGGGTGCCGTGATGCTGCACGCAGATGCCTCCATCTCGCTTTCGACGTTTTCTCCCACGTTCGGACTTGAATACCCGACCACGAATGAGCGGTGCGCTCTGCTATACGTGACTTCCGGGTCCATTTCACTCAACGGTATCCTGCTGCAGCAGGGAGACCAGGGGCGTGTGACCGACGAAGCAAACGGGCTCTCTCTTGTGTCTGCAACGGGTGGGAGTTTCGTGCTCGTCGACGTTTCTGCCTGATCCCCAGCCGTTGGTGGGTTGAGCGTTACCTCACAGCTCTGAAGACACCGGTGGGACCCCGTCGCGTTGTGCGTGACGGGGTTCTTCGTATCATGGAATCATTGTGAAACATGTCGGAGGAGTGTGAACATGGCGACCGAACAGGAGGCGATAGCACAGTGCACCGAGCCGCGCACGCGCGAAACTCTGGCGCACGACCTGCGAGAACTGGGAATGGTCGCGGGCATGACGGTCCTGGTGCACGCGTCCCTGAGTTCGCTGGGATGGGTCTGCGGCGGTCCCATTGCCGTCATACAGGCATTGATGGACGTTGTCACGCCCGCAGGGACCATCGTTATGCCCACCATGAGTGGCTTCAATACCGACCCCGCGGCCTGGGTGGACCCACCGGTTCCTCAGGAATGGATACCCGTCATTCGGGCCACCATGCCGGTATATGACCCGGCGATCACGCCGACGCGTGGCATGGGGGTCATCGCCGAGGTGTTTCGCACATTCCCCGGCGTCATCCGCAGTGCACATCCCAACACGTCCTTCACGGCCTGGGGACGTAACGCGCACAAGGTGGTCGACAACCACGGACTGGCATATTGCCTGGGCGAGCATTCGCCGCTGGCGCGTCTGTATGACCTCGACGCTCAGGTGGCGCTGATCGGTGTTGGGTATGAGCATAACACCTGTTTCCACCTTGCAGAGTATCGCGTTCGGGGCGCGAAGGGACTCTCCGAGGGCGCGGCGGTCATGGTGGATGGACAGAGGGAGTGGGCGACGTACAGGGACATTGTTTTTCACGAGGAACGGTTCGCCGGTTTCGGCCGTCTCTTCGAGCAGGAGTGCGTAGTGACCGTGAGTTACGTAGGCTCGGCCCAGAGCCGCCTGTTCTCCCTGCAGCACGCCGTTGAATTCGCTGTGACACAGGTCGAACTTGCACGTGAGGAAGCGGAACCGACGTGAAACGGGGCGAACGGCCGCACCGTGCTTTCTCGAGGATTTTGTTTATAACCGGATTCATGGTCTTCACGCCCGCGGTAGCTGGCGCATTACTTCTCCACAGGTATCTGCCGGCACTTGACTGGGTGCAATCCTGGCTGGCTGCTGTTACGGTCGTCACGTTCCTCACGTATGGATACGACAAGCTGATTGCCGGGACTGGAGCCATACGCGCGCCCGAGCGCATCCTGCTGGCGCTTGCATTCACCGGGGGGACCGTCGGAGCACTCCTCGGCATGCAGTTCTTTCACCACAAGACCAGCAAGGAGAGCTTCCTCAAGCGTTTTGGGCTGATCGTTTCCGTCCAGGCGGTAGTCGTGGCCGGCTGGTACATCTTCCTGCGCCCGCACTGAGAATCCCCTCTCAGAAACAGACACCATGTGCGAACAGCGTCTCCATTATTGGGCTTGACCGCAGGCTTCGTTTGGTGATAATTAGACCAACCGGTCGGTTTATACGGGAAAGGCTGGAGTATTGGGGGTCACCGTGAAACAGGAAGAGCGCTCACAGGAAACGCGGAACCGCATCCTTGCGGTTGCCGAGCAGAGTTTTGCTGACCACGGCTATGATGTGACCAGCGTCGACAGTATCTGCCGTGTTGCCGGCGTCAGCAAGGGTGCGTTCTATCATCATTTTCCCAGCAAGGGGTCGGTGTTCGTGGCACTGCTCAATACTTGGCTGGCAGACCTCGACCGGCAGTTTGCTGTCATGCAGGCCGGGACCGCATCCGTACCGCAGCAGGTTGCGGCGATGGCGGAAGGCGTGAACGAGATATACCACGTTGCCGGCGCCAAGTGGAACATCCTGCTCGAATTCTGGGCCAAGTCCAAGGCGGATCCCGAAGTAGCTCACAGCACTGTCGACATGATCCGCAGATATCAGGGATTCTTTCGGCAGATGCTGGACCGCGGCGTGTCCGAAGGGAGCCTGCAGGTGGCGGATTCGAATCTGGCGGCAACCATTCTGCTCAGTGTCGTGCTGGGGCTGCTGCTCCAGGGTATCCTGGACCCCGAAGGCCAGGACTGGGGAGCGCTCATGCAGCGTGTACTAGCGATGCTCATGGAATCAATGAGTGGGAGGAATACATGAAAGTCCTGGTAACGGGCGCATTTGGAAATGTTGGAACATATGCCGTCGATGAACTGCTGAACCGTGGAGCGACCGTCAGGTGCCTGGACATCCCATCGTCCATGTCGAAGCGGAAGGCTCGGCCCTATGCCGGCAGGATCGAGATCATCTGGGGTGACATCCGCAACACAGAGGTCGTGGCGCGGGCAGTCCAGGGTGTCGATGCCATCGTCCACCTGGCCTTCATTATTCCACCGAAGAGCGAGCAGCGCCCCGCCTGGGCTGAGACCATCAATGTCGGCGGCACGTGGAATCTCCTGCAGGCCGCGCTTGCCTCGAAGAGCAGACCCCGTATTGTCTTCAGCTCCTCTATCGCTCTGTATGGCCGCACACAGCACCTCGCACCGCCCCGCAAGGCTGACGAGCTGCTTCACCCCTATGAGGACTATGCCTATCACAAGATGACCTGCGAACACATGCTGCATGCGTCAGGCCTTCCCTGGGTCATCCTCCGCTTCGGAGCAGTCCCTCCCATCGAGTTTGGCGAGCTGGACCCACTCATGTTCGAGGTCCGGATGGATGACCGCATGGAGTATCTTGCGCCCATG
>JBAQYC010000143.1:0-6370 GCA_049299835.1 Candidatus Cryosericum sp.
TACGTGGATTGCACGCAACAGGAAAACGCCCCGCATACGCGGGGCGTCGCCATGTGTCTGCTGATCGGTTCGACGTTGTCTTCTCAGGCGCCGTCCACCAGCCTGCTGCCGGAGACGGCACTATAGATCATCTCCGAAATCCTTGCTATAACGTGCTTCGCCTCACCTGCTCGATCAAAACCTGAGACAAACACGCAGAGCAGATAAGTGGATCCCCCCAGCACAGTGACGAGCTCTGCATCGAGCAGAGAACCAGGCATACCCCCCGTTTTCCCCGCCAGAACAGCGCTGCCGGGAAGCGGCCAGGCGATCAGGTCTCTCAGCTGATTCAGGCGCAGATAACCAAGTATGCGCTCGCTGGAGGCATGCGAGATCAGGTTGCCCGCCTGCAGCCTCGCCAGCATGTCGGCAACCTCGGCGGCGGTCACCGTGTTGTCGATTCCACGCGCAAGCGTCTCATGGTCCATCATCCGCCGCCTGATACGAGTAGCCTCATAGCCGAGGCCACCCAGAATGTCATTCAGACACTCCACGCCGATTCCCTCGATAAGCTGGTTACAAGCCATGTTGTCGGACACTCCCATCATCATGACGCACAGATCCTGGACCGACCACGTGCGAGAACCATCCAGATGCTCGAGAAGTCCGGTTCCGTGAGGGGCGGCAACCGTCAGACGAATGGGCCGGTCCCACGCCAGTTCACCCAGTTCCACCAGCCGCGCAATGCAGATCAGAATGGGGAGCTTGATGATCGACGCGGCTCCGAATGGGAGATCACTGTTCTGAGAGAAGATGAGACAACGGTCTTCTCCGCTCAGGAGCTCAGTGTGAACGGCACATGGAAATGCGACGGGCGCAAGAACCTCTTGAAGCGCTTTCTGAACGGGCAGATACCTGGAGTCCTGCTTCATCTGGCGTCAGACTCCGAAGAGTCCCGGTACACACGGCGAACCAGCTTGCCGACAGTACAGAGGACTTCATAGCTGATCGTCTGGGCGAGTGACCCCAGATCCCCCGCAGTAATGCGCTGGGTTCCGGCTTCACCCATAAGAATGGCTTCATCGCCCACCGCAACACCCTGGACATCCGACAAATCGATCATGGTCTGATCCATGGTCACTCGTCCGATGACCGGCGCACGCTTGCCACGGATAAGCACCGAGGCCTTGTTGGACAACATGCGCGAATAGCCGTCTGTGTAGCCGACCGGCAGGATTCCCACCGTCGTAGGCTTGTACGTCAAATAGCTGCGTCCGTAGCTGATGCCGTAGCCAGCAGGTACCTGTTTGAACGCTATGACCCGAGTCTTCATCGACATAGCCGGCCGCAATTTCGCGATCGGCACGCCTTCGATGGGGGAGCAACCATAGAGCAGGATCCCCGGGCGTACCCCTTCGAAGATCGCGGTCTTCATGGTCAGGATCGCAGCCGAGTTGCAGAAATGCGCAACTTCCGGACGTATGCCGTCTACGGTCGACTGATGGAGGACTTTCTCAAACCTGCGCAGTTGCATAGAGGAATAAGACTCGTCAGAGTCCGCACAGGAGAATTGTGAATAGATTCCCTCGACGTCCAGTCCTCTCATTCCATTAATCTTGTGCAATACGTCCAGAGCCCCTTCCGCAAGAACACCGCCTCGCCCCATCCCCGTATCGACCTTGAGATGGACCTTCAACTGCTTTCCAGCGGCTGCTTCGACAAGTTCGCGCGCGACCTCGGCATTGGGGATACTGAGCGTGATGCCTTGAGCAATTGCCTCCTGGACTCCCGCTACGGGAACATAGCCAAATACCAGCATGCGACCAGTAATACCGGCCCGCCGAAGTTCAAGAGCTTCTTCCAGCGTAGCGATCGCGAACCAGTCGGCACCTTCTTCCTGTAGAACACGCGCCACACGCACCGCACCGTGCCCGTAAGCATCGTCCTTGACAACACACAACACACGTGTCTTGTCCGGTACGAGCCCACGAATGACGTGGTAGTTGCCCCGTATGCAGGCAAGGTCGATCTCCAGCCAGGTGGGGCGCCCGAACTGATCCGCCGAAACGCTTTCTTCTCTGTTCATAAGAAGACAATAGCACGATTCAGAAGACGTTCAACACGGAAATGCTCACTGATACGCAGTCTGCAGACATTCCATGCAGATTAGGAGAAATAGTGCAAACGTTACCATTGACAGGAATCTGGCATCCCCTATAGTGACCATGTAATCGGTAACTTCGTTATCGGTTACATGCCCTCCTTCGAAAACAGCCCGGATCGCGATCGCGCTTCGGGCTGTTTTCTTTACAGACCCCGCTACCAGAGTCTGACAGGCTGATAGTCCGCGGTCGACTTGTATACTGGCGGCAACTCCCGGTCTCCAGCCGCCCTTCGCAACGCTTCGTCCATCGCTGCCGCGAAGAAACGCTCAGAGCTGTAATGGTCCACAATGGCTACGCAGCCTCCACCCTGAGAAACTTCAAGCGCTTCGTGGTACATGACATCTCCCGTGATCAGTACCTGGACTCCAGTTTTCATAGCGCTCGAAAGCAGTGACGATCCCGACCCGGAGCAGAACGCCACACTTTCAATAGCTTCTGGCAAAGACCCCGCCACCGGAAGCACCGGGATCGCGAAGAATGTCTTGATGAACGCGACGAACTCTTCCGGGTCCATGACATGAGGCAGCCTGCCCACATGGCCGAAACCGGACAGCGACTTGCCGGGTAGATGCTCCTCGAACACGTCGACTGCTGGTTCCTCGTATGGGTGAGCCCGGCGCAAGGCACTAATGACGGATGCCAGGTCCCGGCCGGACACAACTGTCTCGACACGGTCCTCGTCTACGCTGGCCATAACATTCTCCTCGCCGGCGAAGGGATGTGTCCCGGGGTCAGGGAAGAACCCGCCTGTACCAGCGGCCCGGAATGACGTGCGCGAATAGGAGCCCACGTGCCCTGCCCCGGCGGCAAACATCGCCTCCAGGACCTGTTCTCTGAACTCAGGAGGAACAAACGTGACGACTTTATACCATCGTTCCGACTCATGAACTTCAAGAATACGCAGATCCGTGAGACCCATCTGATGCACCACATATGCGTTGAGGCCATCCTGGACAGCGTCGAAGTTCGTGTGTGCCGCCATCAGGACCATGTCCAGACGAATAGCAGCCAGTAATGCCGAGTGCTGGACAGGATCCAGCCTCTTGATCGCCCTGAAGATGGGAGGGTGATGGGACAGAATCAGGTTGGCGCCGACCCGGCCGGCTTCCTCGACTGTCTCATGAGTGACGTCCAGACATAGGAGGATACCATGAACCTCCTCGTCCATCGAACCAACGATCAGGCCTGCATTGTCGTACTCCTTCTGCAGGCGAAACGGGGCGACAGTATCGATGAGGTCGTACAATTCATGAATGCGCATTGCATGCCTCCTGTGTCAGCATACTTCTTCCAACAAGAGTATACGCTACGAATTGCTGAACCGAGAGGCGACTTGGCAGGAAGGAATGCCCGCGACTGCTTCTACCTTGCAGACAACTGTTCTTCGGTCGGGTCAGACGGTGTTGTTCTGTCCTCTCGAACCATGCCATACACCAGTGCGGCTTCTCCTATCAGGGCCAGGAGATCGCCCGCGCTATAGGCTGAACCGACGTCACCGAGAAATGGCAGGACGATGTAGTCCCCGAGAAAATTGAGGCGTGTCTGATCAGTCATGAGGACGACGTTGGCTGCAGTACCATTCCTGATGAGCTCTTCTACGTGAGATATCTGCCCTGTTGCGGCAAGCGCCTGAGGGTCAGCCGGCATACGCCCATGATTGGCACTTATGACGAGGATGTTGAACATCAGGCCGATCAGGAGAACTGGAACACCGAACACTCTCCGGTTCACCAGCAGAAACGCCAGGAGCATGAGGAGAGTCAGAACGTAGAGAACCGAAAGAAATGCACCGAGAAGAGCTTCCCCGCAGTCAGTAAAGATGAGTACCTGAACAACAAACGCCCCTATTCCGAGAGGCAGGGCCCTGAGATGAAAGTTTTCGATGCGACGCAATCGTCCGCCGGTGGCCAGACTCAGGCCGAGCGAACACACAAGTACGATAAGAACAAACATGATCAGCGCTCCCTTGCGGGAACGGTATCAATCACAAGAAATCTGTTTTCAGTGGTCATACTGACTCCTCAGTTTTCTTCGATATGGCAAAATCTCCGAACAGTTTCCGCCATTACAGTGAAAGCAGGCTGATCACCCTCTTTCTTCCGATCGATGGTCTGCCGGTTTCCCTCTCAGCACGCCAAACACGACCGCGGCTTCGCCGACAAGCGCAACAAGGTCTCCTATGCTGTATGCCGATCCGACCGGCCCACCCAGCCGGATCACGATGTTGTCCCCCAGTACGTTCAGTCTTGTGGAATCGCTCATCAGAACGCAGTTGGCAGCGGCACCGCGAACCTGAAGCAGCTCAGCTTCCTCCATGCGCCCCGCAGCCTCCAGTGCCACGACGGAAGCAGGCATCCGCCCGGCATTGGCACTGATGACAAGCACATTGAGCATCAGTCCGGCCAGGAGAATCGGCATACCCAGGACCCGTCGGTTCGCGACCAGAAACACCACCAGGGTGCTCAGCGTAACGATATAGATGATGGGGACAAGCGCCTCACCGACGAGATCCGTTCCCCACCGAGTGAACAGCGCTGTCTGGACCGCGAACGCTCCCAGGGCCATCCATAGACCCCTGAGTTGCCAGTTCCGGGCGTACTCCAGCCGCCCCCCGGTGAGCAGGCTGGAAACCAGCGCAACACCCAGGACGGCCAGAACCAGCATATCAGGATTGGATGCCCGCTGGAATGCTGACTCCATCCGTCGCATCAACCAGAACGGCGGAGGGAAAGTTGGTCATGTCTCCCGACTCAATGTGTTCGTGAACAATTTTCGTGAATGTGATCACAAGCTCAGGATCGAACTGGGCCCCTCGTTCCTGGTCGAGGATACTCAGGGCTTCCGCGACCGTCAGGCTCTTGGCCCGGTAGGGCCGCACGCTCACCATGGCATCGAACGAATCTGCGACGGCGATGATACGCGCACCGAGAGGAATGTTCTCTCCTGCGAGATGGTCCGGATAGCCGTTGCCATCATATCGCTCATGGTGGTGGAGAACGATCTCGCGACCACCCTGAAACAGCGTCAGTCCTTCCAGCAAGCCGGCAGACACCCCCGGGTGTTCCATGATGTGGTGGAATTCCTCCGCGCTCAACCCCGGCTTCCGCAGCAGATCGTCGTTCAGTCCAACCTTCCCCAGGTCGTGCAGCACGGCGGCCTGCAGGACCATATCCGCTTCGCTACTCTCCATTCCAAGTCTATTGCACATGTCATCAACCCATGCCCGCACACGCTTCGAGTGCTGTGCGGTTTCGGGACTCTTGCTCTCGAGGACATCGACCAGCTTTTCGAGGATAGCCTGTGTCTGGTTTCGAAGAGCTTGTTCGCGCTTCAAAGAGAAGTACAGCAGAAGGAATGTGGGGACGAGGAACAGAATGCTCAGGGGGTTCTCCCTGAAGAGCGCTGTCATGACCATGCCGAGCGGCAGAAGGGCTGCAAAGTCGAGCCAACTCTGCTTGAAGAATGAAAAGAGAACCTCCAGGAGAGGTCTGTGGCTCAGGGTCGAGAATAGACATGACAGCATGACGCTTTCGGCAACGATGTAGTATACAGCAGCAAGGCCCACGGCGAGAAGATTGGATCCCTCAAGGAACCGAACCTGCGACAAGGCAAAGTGGTGGTAGATAATACTTGTGCCACCGATGACAGTGGCATAGAGGGCCGCGTTGAAGATGACCTTGTCTATCGATTTGTGCGTGATGAGATCGCTTATGATCGTCTGGATAAGAACCAGAAGCATCGCTTGCTCTGGCGGCCAGATGCAGGCTACTGCAAAGGTGATTCCCAGCGACACTGTGACTTCAGTCTGGGCATCGCCGAAGCCAAAGTACACAATTGGATAGAGGTCCGCCACGGTCTCGTAGACAAGGATCATGGCAAACCAGACACCCAACACCGACACCCGCTCCATTGGAACAATACCGGCAACGACGAACGTGCCAATCGCCAGGCAGATCGACAGCACGATATACGCAAACGCTCCACGGTTCAATCGGTCACTCAATTTCGCACTCCCATTGCATGGCTGGGACAGTTTCCCCAAGTGGCTTCAATTGTCCTCTACAGACCACACATGTCAATGCTTGGTCCTCAGAGCTCCCTCCTGTCGCTCCTCCGACTTCCTAATGCCACTTGAAATTGGCGAGGATCGAGAGGACGATGGCAGCGACTGAAACGGCACTTGCGGTGACTTTGCTTCCCCACTTCATAGCAGATACCTCCTGGGC
>JBAQYC010000144.1:0-4890 GCA_049299835.1 Candidatus Cryosericum sp.
GCCCGCGCCTGTCTCGCCCGTGATAACATTCAGCCCATCGTCGAACGACACGTGAACCTCATGGGCGATGGCCAGATTGTGAATGTCCAGTTCCAGCAGCATCCTCAGCCGCCCCAGTGGAACTTGGCCCCCAGGACCTTATAGAAGTTCTTCTCGCGCAGACGAATGATGCCGACATCCTGAGGACATCTTTTCACACTTACCGTGTCAGAGCCGTGGATATCGCCAACGCGCTCTCCGTCGCGCATGAAAGCCGCCTTGTCCCGCGAAGGCTTTACCTTGATGGTGATCTCGACGCCCGCCGATACGACCAGAGGCCTCGAAGTGAAGTCGTGCGGCGCAAGAGCAGTGAGCACAAGCGCTTCGACGGTAGGGTCCACGATCGGGCCCCCGGCGGACAGGGAGTACCCCGTCGAACCGGTGGGGGTACAGACCAGGAGGCCGTCCGCCGTGATCTGCCCTGCAAGCACGCTACCGATGAAGACCTCGAACGTGAGGATCTTTCCCGTGAGCTCCCGCACTGTCAGAACATCATTGATGGCTGTGGTATTGAGGATCTCCTGACCCTCGCGCACGACGCGCGCCTCCAGTACGAGCCGGTGCTCTACAGTGTACGTATGGGCAAGAACGGCATCGAGCGATGCATAGACCTCGTTCTCCTCGACATCCGTGAGGAAACCGAGGGAGCCCAGGTTGATGCCCAGAACAGGCAACCCCAGCTGAGTGCTGAGCCGTGCCGCACGCAGGAAGGTCCCGTCACCGCCAAGGCTCAGGATGAACGAACCGTCCGCCGTTCCAGACGAGATGCCGGACAGGTCGTCCCGGGAAGTGAGGCTGACAACCTCGACCCCCTTGCCCGTCAGGTACGGCCCAATCTCGCGCTCGAGTTCCCGCGCATCTTTCGAGTCTCCACGGCAATAGATGATGCTCTTCATCACGCCCTACAGTGTACGACGTATGTACAAGGCTTCAAGCCGCTACCGTCCCTCTGCCGCAGCCAGCAGAACATGCGCCGCACTTGCCATTCCCGGAGCATCGAGTCGATACAGGCTCAGGAGGTGTCCTCGCTTGTCCTGGGCAGGGAACGCGTCGGGAACGCCACATCGTCCGATGCGCGAAATGTCCATGCCGGACTGGATCAGTGTCTCGAGAACCGCATCGTAGATGCCTGTGGAACGTGTCGTCTCCTCAGCAAGCAACACGGCGCCACACGTGCCGGCCAGTCGTGCCAGGAGAGCAGTGTCCAGCGGTTGGGCAAAACGGAGGTCGACGACACACGCCTGGATTCCATCGCCCGCAAGGATCGTCCGCGCTTCCAGGGCCGACCGAAGCACCGGCCCCAGCGAAATAATGGCAATATCACTTCCTTCAGCGACGATGGTCCCCGTTCCGGATATCATGGGAGGGCGGTCGCCAAGCTGTTCGCTGAGGTCGTACGCGGCGTCCTTTGGATAGCGGACGGCAAACGGCCCCTTAGCCGCAGCCGACAGTTCCAGCATGCGCACCAGGTCCTCTCGGTCTCCCGGCGAACAAACAGTCATGCCGGGAACGCTTTTCAGAAAGCCGACATCGAAGACGCCCTGATGGGTCGGTCCATCGTCGCTGACCAATCCGGCCCGGTCGACCGCGAACCGCACGGGCAGGCTGCCGATGCCGACATCGTGAACGATCTGGTCGTACGCCCGCTGCAGAAACGTCGAGTAGATCGCAACGTACGGCTTGTACCCTCGTTTCGCCAGGGACGCCGCCATGCCGACGGCGTGCTGTTCTGCAATGCCGACGTCATAGCACCGATCGGGAAAGCGCGCTGCAAACTCGGCCAGACCCGTACCATCCATCATTGCAGCCGTTATAGCCACAATGCGGGGGTCCGTCTCCGCCAGCCGAATGAGTGTCTCGCCAAATATGTCGGAGTAGGACGGCATGGCATGCTCCTGCTTGCTCAGCCCATTTTCGATGAGAAACGGGGCCACACCATGGAATTGGGATGGTTGCCGTTCAGCAAGCTCATATCCCTTGCCCTTGACGGTCACAACCTGCAGGACGACAGGCTGCTGAATATCTTTGACCATGTCGATCGCTTCCATGAGTTTGCCGATGTTGTGCCCGTCCACGACCCCGAAATACCGGAACCCCAGCTCCTCGAAAAAGATAGTCGGCAGGTAGAGACGTTTAAGCAGGGTCCTCAACCAGCGAAGCCCGCGCCCCACGAGTGGAGACTCGCGCACGCGCAAGTACCACGCACGCGTCCGCAGACGGTTGAGCGCCCACGCCAGTCCTCCCACGGAGGGTGAGATGGACATGTCGTTGTGGTTGAGAATGACGAGACACTGGCCGTGCATCCGCCCCAGGTTGTTGAGGGCTTCCAGTGCCATGCCGCCGGACAAGGCGCCGTCACCGATGACCGCGACCACGCGCTGGTGCCCGCCGTCCAGGCGCCTCGCCGCAAGAAGGCCGGTGGCTATGGAAAGCGACGTCGAAGCGTGTCCGGCCATGAATGTGTCATACGGGGATTCATTGGGATTCACGAACCCACTGATCCCGCCGCATTGCCGCAGGGTGCTGAACGCCTTGTATCGGCCGGTGAGAAGCTTGTGGGTGTAGCACTGATGCCCCACGTCCCACACCAGCTGGTCCGTCGGTGTGTCCAGGGTCATGTGCAGCGCGATCGTCAGTTCGACGGCTCCCAGGTTCGACGCAAGGTGTCCACCATTGGTCGAACATGTGTCGAGAATGACCTGCCGGCATTCGGCCGCAAGTGTCCGGAGCTCCGCGATGTCAAGGCCGCGGATGTCGGCCGGCGAAGCGACGTGATCCAGAATCAACTCCGAGCCTTCTCCGCGAGCAGATCGACAAGCCCCGTCAGGAAGTCTGCGCCGCTGTCCAGAGCAAGCACGGACTCGCGGGCACTCGCCAGATACTGCAGTGCCTTCTCCCGGGCGTCGGCGAGTCCCAGCACGGTCACATAGGTCGCCTTCCGGTTCTTGACGTCCTGTCCAGCCGTCTTGCCGGTCTGCGCTTCCGTGGCATTTGCGTCGGCAATGTCGTCGACGATCTGATACGCCATGCCGAAGTTCTCGCCGAATGCGCGCAGTCTGCCCATGTCGGCTTCGCTCGCACAGCCGAAGATGCCCCCAAGAAGCACCGATGCCTGGATGAGTGCGGCAGTCTTGTTCTTGTGAATGTACTCAATCGTGCCCAGCTCGACCCGCTCGTCGCTGGAGGTGATGACGTCCATCGCCTGTCCACCGACAAGGCCTTCTGCGCCAACCAGAACGGCCATCGTCCGCACCGCCTCGAGGCACCGCTCGGCGCCAAAGAAATCGACCATCTGCACTGACGAGAGTTCCTCGAATGCAAGGGTCAGCAAAGCATCGGAAGCAAGAAGCGCCATGTCGTCGCCATGCACCTTGTGCGTCGTCGGTTTGCCGCGCCGAAGATCGCTGTTGTCCATCGAAGGCAGATCGTCCTGGATAATGGAGTACGCGTGTACCATTTCGATGGCCGCGAGGACCGGTTTGATGCGCTCCCGGTCACGCGTGCACGCCTCGTAGACGGCAAGGCACAAAGCGGGCCGTACTCGCTTGCCCGGCGACAGCAGAGCATACGACATCGCTGCATGCATGACAGATCCGTGCAGCGGAGCAAGGCAATCTTCCAGCACTCCGTCGATGTAGTGCGCTTCCTCGTTGAGATGGTCCCTGATGTCCATGTCAGCTCCCTTCCCTCTCTACCCGCGCCGCTCTGTGATCGTGTAGTCCACATGGTCCACAGATGCGTGACGGCTCCCTTGCCTGAGCAATTCCACCAGGCGCAAGAGCCGCTGTTCGTCGCCCGATGCGACGATGTGAACAGTTCCATCATCCATGTTGTCGGCCCTGGCGTCGATCCCGAGCTGAGCCGCAGCCTGCTCTACGAAGCGTCGAAACCCGACTCCCTGCACGATGCCGGACACGTCCGCGACCAGATTCTGCATCGACAACACCCGGTCAGTCCCCTGCGCCTCCGATACCACGCAGGACACCGTTCACAAAACTCCCGGACTCAGAACCACCGAACTCCTTTGCCAGTTCAACGGCCTCATTCGCTGCAATAGCCGTTTTGATCGGGGGCCTGCCGTACTTCATCTCGAAAACGGCAATCGAAAGAATAACACGGTCCACGACCGCGACTCTGTCAATGCCCCAGTTTGCCGAATGGGCGCCTACTTCGGCCAGAATGGCATCCTGATGGGCCTCAACTCCCTGAATGAGCTTGAGCGCATATGCCAGTACAAGCGGGGGCTCATGATTATACGTCTCGAACGTCTGGTCATACGAGGCATTGCCCTGGGCGAGACTGTACAGAACCTGCAGTGCTATCTCCCGCGAACGTCGGCGGTTCTGGACCCCTTGAGTCGTCCCCATGCATCAGGTCCGCACATCGGCGATATGGACGTTGACCTCCTGGATGTGATACGGAGTGGAAGCTTCCACTTCTTTGGCGACAGCGTTCTGCACACTGCCGGCCAGTTTACGGAGGTCCGCCCCGAACCGCGCGACGATGAACACGTCAAGCGTGAGTTCGAGACCACCGCGACTGATGCTCACACCATGAGGCTCATAACCCTCACGATCCCAGAATGGAAGGTGCTCCTTGAGCCCTTTCCACATTGACTCCACGCCGTCAGTCGACAGGCAGGCATGGACGATGAGGGACTCCAGGGCGGTGTCGGTAATCAGTACTTTGTCCATAGGTCTACTTGACCCTCTCGAGGTACTCTCCACTCCGCGTGTCGATGCGAATCTTGTCGCCTTCGTTCACGAACAGCGGAACCATGAGCGAGAATCCAGTCTCGATCTGCGCAGTCTTGTTGGCGCCCGTAGCGGTGTCACCCTTGATACCCGGTTC
>JBAQYC010000145.1:0-1830 GCA_049299835.1 Candidatus Cryosericum sp.
GCCTCAAAGTCTGCCCCGGGTTGGCCATCTTCATCCAGGACAAGTCAAAGGCGAAGCCTTTGGTCATTGTTCCCTACGAGTACCTGCCACTGCCCGTCAGAGGTGACACCGTCACGTTGCTCGGGCGGGACGGTACCTCGCTTGGCACTGCCAGGGTAAAGTTCGTGCTGCCGGCTGACAACGTCAGCAGGTCCTCTCTTATATCGGTCGAGTTTGATGACCCTGCTCTCTGCGAGCAGGTGCGCAATATCAGGGTGGGGTGACGCCATGACCAAAGAAGACGAGAAGACGATCGTCTGCCGGTGTGAAGACGTCTCCGTCGAGGAGATCAAAGACGCCATCCATGCCGGTTATGCTGACCTGCAGTCGCTGAAACGGTATGCAAAGTTCGGCCTTGGTCCCTGTCAGGGCAAGACCTGTATCCTGCTTGCGGCACAGATCCTGGCACGTGAGACAGGCCGTACGCTCGACCAGATCATGACTCCGACGACGCGCCCGCCGGTCGATCCTGTGCCCCTCGGGTTCTTCGCAAAGGGAAAGGAGGCTGACGATGAAAAGTAGCTACGATTGCGTCATCATCGGCGGCGGTATCTCTGGACTTGCCATCGCCTACGAACTTGCCAAGCGAGGTTACAGGGACGTCGCCGTCCTCGATCAGTGCTATCTGGGCAGTGGTTCTACCGGCCGCTGTGGATCCGGCATTCGTGCGCAGTTCACCGGGCCCGATCAGATCACGCTGCTACGCGAGGCAGAGGAAATGTGGGCGCACATGTCGGATGAGCTGGGCTACGACATTCATTTCAAGGCGTGCGGGTACCTGTTCCTGTGGGATACACCCGAGCTCGTGGAGAAGGCCAAACAGAACGTCGCTTTTCAGAACAAGCATGGTGTCATGAGTCGCATCGTGGACCGCCAGGAGGCGAAGGAAATCTGCCCGTCGCTGAACACTGATTCGTTCCTTGCCGGTCAGTGGTACGACAAGGATGGTATGGCGTTCCCATTTGACACGCTCACTGGATACGCTCAAGCAGCTCGCCGTCTCGGCGTCGACATCCTTACAACGATCGATGTCTTCGGTCTCGAAACGACCGCCGCACATACATTCACAGTCCACACGACCCAGGGCAATATCGAAGCAAAGAACGTCGTCAACGCCGCCGGACCAGGTTCCAAAGCTATTGCGGCCATGCTGGGCGTGGACCTGCCCTATCGTCTCGACAAGCACCAGATCATGGCCACAGAACCCCTGGAGCAGTTTCTGGGTCCCATGCTGGTCAAGGGTGCGCTGTACTATTTGCAGACGCACAGGGGGAACGTTGTTGGTGGGACTGACACAGGTGATCAGAATGCCACCGATGTTGACTCCACGTTCGAGTTCCTCACCAAGTTCGCCAGGGAAGCCACCGAGATCGTACCGCGCCTTGCCGGCGTCAAGCTCATGCGCCAGTGGGCAGGCTACTACGTTGTTTCACCGGATGCTCACCCCGTTCTCGGTCCGGTTGACGAGGTCCCGGGCTTCTTCCAGGCTAACGGTTACTCCGGTCATGGGTTCATGATGGGACCGATCGTCGGCAAGCTGCTGGCTGAGTACATTGCAGACGGCAAGCCCAGCATGGACATCGAACACTACAACTTCCGCCGCTTTGCACGTGGCGAACTGTTGACCGAAAAGGCCGTCATCGGGTAGGAGACGCTATTGTGTCATCCCCGCGCAGGCGGGAATCCATAGTCCTGACAGCATACCAGTTCCTGCCGGAGGAATCTTTACTGCCTCCGGCAGGAACACTGTTCAGGCCCGGTGCCTGGGCCGGACCACCGTAACCTTCATCC
>JBAQYC010000146.1:0-2709 GCA_049299835.1 Candidatus Cryosericum sp.
GGGTAGAGGTATCCAAGTTGTCTCGTGAGCAGGAACACGGTGACATGAGGAGAGGAGGTGAGTGCGGCAGGAAGCCGGGGCACAGATCAAACTTGTGGTTTATGGAGAGCCATCCATACTGTCAGCACAAAGGAGGCAACATGAAGAAGTTTGTGGCAGTCTTCTTAGTACTGATGTTCGTCACGTTTTCCGGTGTCGGGCGGGTACGGAGTGCAGTCGGAGAAGTCTTCTGTCAGATTCCTCTGAGCGTCTTCTCACGGTCCCCTGCAGGCAGCTTCTCTGTTCCTGTCACGGTGATCAACAAGAGCACCTCAGACATGCATATCCGGAAGATCGAGATCATCCTCCAAGACGGAACCAGTGTTCTGGAGGAAACGCTGAGCGAGACGCTTACGCCCTCTTCTCTGCAGGGATTGACCGATGCAGAGATACGAAACAGAATGGGCATTGTCCAGCCGGACGAGAAAAGTCTGGCAACGGCGCAAGCGTTGATCACCTAAGCAGCAACCATGACATCTGGTGGGGAACGAACCCGGACTGTCGAAACAGCCTGGTTGCTGCTGAGCTCCACGACAGCGAAGGCAGAAGCGGTGGCAGCAGGCAAGCTCCAGTCACAGGCATGGACCTTCTCCGTCACGATTCCGTTGAACAAGTTCCCGAAGAAGATCGAGCCATCTGAGGTGATTCCCGTACGTTTGGACATCACGACGCAAGATTTGGATGGTTCAGTCTCGACAATCTCCCAGACAACGAACCTGTTCTACCCCACGCCCCTTCCGTCCGAGTGGGGTTGGTATCCAGGAGATGGACACCTCCACTCGACGTGGAGCGACGGAGATTCTACCATTGCCTCGGTTGCCAGGACTGCTGGGAACCGAGGATTGCAGTGGGCCATTATGACTGACCATGCGGGAGACACAGCACATTCGCCTTTCCAGGACCGACTGGAATCCAGTGACTGGACAAGTTATGGAGGTGATTGCACAAGCGCTCAAACTACGTATGGCATTACCGTGTGCTCGGGGGAGGAACTGGCAACCAACGAGGGATCTCCAGGCAGTCATCTGCTGACCTACAAGAACTCAGCATACGCTGCAAGCTATGTATCAAAACAGAGTCTCATCAACAATTCGAATAACGCTGGTGGTTTCGGGATCATCGCTCATCCCTACAATCCTTCGTTCAAGTGGGATGACTGGCATGATGGCCCCTACACCAGATTTCGAGGCATTGAACTGATCAGCAACGGTACAGTCGTCAATGCCACCCAGATTGCAGATTGGGACAGCTACCTGCGCAGTCATCTGTCTGCCACCATGCAGGACCCGAACCATCGGTTCTGTGTCGGCCTCGCGGGCAGCGACTTCCATAGCAGCCTAGCTGCCGACTACTTGGGACTAAACGTTGTCTACATCTACACGGGTTCGGGATCGCCTCCTGGATCTTCCAGAACATCGGTGTACAGTGCCCTTGAAAATGGGCGAATATGTGCGTCATCCAATGGCTCACTGCTCGTCCACAAGATCACGACGGGAGGAACGTATCTCCCGGGATACTACATGCAGAAGTCGGCAGCAGGCTACATCAACATCAACGTCTATGCTGCGTCAGCTGTCTCCATTCCGCCCGGCGGCTATGCCGACATTACCATCACGACAGCCACAGGGACGACCAGTGATCATATCACCGGCCAGACCACGATCAACAAAGACTACAGCCTCTACGTAGCTGCCGACACATACGTCCGGGTCCAGGTCACCTTCTTCAACGGTTCTGTCTCTTCTTCGGCCTTCACCAATCCGACGTTCATCGACTTCGCACTGTACAACCAGTAACACTGTTACTGCCCTGGAGGGTAGTACCCTCCAGGGCAAGTGTTGAGCCATGAGCAGGAGAGAATGCGTCCCGTTCCAGGTGAGACAAGAGATAGTAAGGAGGTTGCTGTGAGCGGACTCTACGAAAATCCCCCACATCTCATACCAGATCAGACCACCAGAGATCGGCATGCCACCTCTATGACGAGGAGGAACTGGCGCCAGGTGGTTATCATCTATACGCTCCTTGTGTGTTCCCCACTGTTCTTTGCCTACGGCAACTTCCGTGTCCATGGAGGGGATGCCTTCTCGGCTGTCGTCCGGTCGTTGCAGGGAATGTATGGCATAGGCCGGTCGACGTGGTTCAGCACAGAGTGGAGGGAGACCATTATGCATACAGCAGACGGATATGCTCAGGTGCATCTCCAGCTGGAGTATGGAAGAGGGCCCGTCGCATCTGTCATCATGCAGGACCCATACCCCCGCTACCGAACGACCGTTGAGGAAAGGAACGCGACGCTGCACATCGACGTGGACACCAATCTCTCGCAATCTGCGTTCTCCCAGCTGCATCCCACATTCGTGTCCAGGCTTGTGAACCAGTTCAAGGCTCCACCTCGTGTTTCCTTGATCGAATCTCTGCGGAGACGCATGCAGTTGCTGCCCTATCACGTCGTCAGTCATACTTGGGTGCCATTGCCCCTGGCGCTTCCAGGGTTCGACATGATCGGCGTGGGCGGTCAATGCTTCCTCATTGCCATCGCCGAATGCTCGGGGATTCCCGTTCTGGCGTTGCTCGTCCTGGTTCCCTTCTGGCTTGCCCTTCCCGTTTTCTGGCTGTGGGTACTCCTGAGTGTGCTATACGTCGTGCTGCCGCCGAGGATATGGGACTGGA
>JBAQYC010000147.1:0-4220 GCA_049299835.1 Candidatus Cryosericum sp.
GCCGTGGACTTCGGGGCCGGCCTGCAAGTCGCTCTCAAGGACCTGGAGCTTCGCGGCGCCGGCGATGTCCTGGGCGTTAAACAGAGCGGCCGGTTCTCCGACGTTGGATACCACATGTTCCTTTCGATGGTCGAGGAAGAGATCATGAGGATACGGGGCCAGTACTCGGAACCCGTCGCGAAGCCCGCGATCATTCTCGGAATGTCGGCCTTCATCCCTGAGACCTACGTGGCCGATTCAGGGGAACGGCTGGCGCTCTACAACGCTGTCGAGCGCGCTGGCGTGCAGGATCTGGCGGCCCTCGAAGAACGGACTGCCGACCGTTATGGAGCTCTTCCTGAAGAGGTATCAGGGATCTTCGCACTGAAGCGTCTCGAACTGTCGCTGATTCCACTCGGTGTTTCGTCCGTCAAGGAGTCGGGCCATGCGCTCGTTCTCGAGTTCACCACGCAGGAAGGGGCTATACGGTTCCTTCGCGCTCATGTCGATCAGGTCTCCGGAGCGAGAACCGTGCGGGATTCGGTAGTCCTTCCCATGGAGACCGGTCAGAAGGCGCTCTCACTGCTTTCGTGGTTGCTTTCGGGGGCGGAAACGGTACACTGAGATCATGGAAGAATATGACATACGCATTGTTGCTGCGGCGGGGCCCGACGTGCAGACCCTTGTCGAGAGAGGGCAGCGTTTTGCCTTGGCGTTGCCGGCTGGGATGGATGCTCTGGTCTGTGCGTCGGCATCCAGTATCCGTTACCTGCCTGCATCAGCCCGAACCCTTCTGGATCCGGTGGAGGCCATCAGTTTTCTGACGTGGATACGGTTTGCGAGCCGGCACTATGGCATAATCGTCTGCCTGGTCTCCGACGATATTGCGTCCGTTGTTGCCGGACTTGTCAGCAGGTTGCCCGGGTTGTCTCACAGTCTGACGACCGAGGCGGACGATCTGACTCAGGAGGCAATACGACTGGGTGATGTTCTCGTGCCCCTCGTCGGCACCCAGTACACGAGTGTCGAGGAGTTCAGGTTGCTCATTGCGGAGTTACGCCAGAAGTGCCCATGGGATCGTCAGCAGACGCACGTCTCGCTCCTGGATACCCTGCTCGAGGAGTCATATGAGGTGGCTCTCGCAATACAGAGAGGGAGTACCGGGAATCTCGAAGAGGAGCTGGGAGACCTGCTGCTGCAGGTGTTTATCCAGTCGGAGATTGCCCGTGAGGAAGATGGATTCGACATCTGCGACGTGGTTCGAACCGTAGACGACAAGCTGACATTCAGGCATCCGCACGTTTTCGGGAGTACGAAGGTGGCCTCGAGTGATCAGGTGCTGGAGAACTGGCAGAAGCTCAAGGTCCTGGAAGGCCGGAAGAAGCACTTCATCGATAGTGCAAAGTTGCTTTCGTCCATCGAAAACGCTTTGCTGTCACAGGAAACTGCGCGGTCCGACGGCTTCGATTTCGAATCGGCGGATCAGGCCTATGGCAAATTGCTCGAGGAGTCCCGCGAGCTGGGAGATGAACTGAATGCAGCATCGAGAGACGAAGATGCGATTGCCATGGAGCTTGGGGATGTCCTTTTCTCTGCGCTGAACGTCGCGCGGCTTTCAGGCGTCAACCCCGTGAAGGCGCTGCGCCATTCATTCGACAAGTTTCGTGACCGATACGGTCGCGTTCGTACCTATGCGGCACAGCAGCAGGTCAACATTGCGACAGCGTCTCCTGACGAACTGGACCGGCTATGGCAACTGGCGAAGAATTCATAGACAGCGGTCTTCCTGAGACAGGGACGGACAATGACGATACTGAGCCTGTTGTGGTGAACCCGGCAGATCACGGGGGCAGTCAACCTGAGGTCGTTGCCGGGCCTCCTCAACATCTTCCGGCGGCGCCTGAGCGTCCCAGGGCCACCAACGTCCGGAGCATTGTCTGGAAACTCCTTGGAGCATTAGGGTCCGGAGTACTCGGTTTCTTCGCTCTCTCCCTCATTTCGAACCAGATGAACGTCGTGAAAGTGGTGAAAGCCATGAACCCGGGCTATATTGTGGCGGCGTTCGTTCTCATTTTTCTCGAGATCGTTGTTCAGGCACTGCGGCTGCAGGCGATCGTCCGCTCTGTCGGACTGCGGGTCGCGTTCCGCACTGCCATGCGCAATATTCTCGTGGGTGAGTTCTTTGCCAGGGTGACACCATTTGCGGCGGGCGGAGGTGAGCCGGCCCAGATCTACATGCTGTTCAAGGACGACTCGATCAATATGGCGGATTCGACGATGGTGTTTGCCATCAAGGCGATCCTCGCAGGTGCTTCGCAGGTGGTCGTCCTCACTTTTGTGCCGATCTGGCTGTTCTTTTCCGGCCGGAGTCTGGGAGTCGGCAATCGGTTCCGTCTCATCCTCTTCATCGGCATAGCGGCCTATGTGGCTAACTTTGCCGTTCTTGTATTCTGCCTGGTCCGGCTGCAGCAGATTAGTGACTACATCGACCGGCTGATTCAGCGTCCGGTAGAAACCCTGAATGGACGAGGAAAGTTCTGGCAGCGGCTGGTGCGCCGCGTAGAGAAGTTCGTCAAGGATGCTCTGCGGGCGCGTGAGATGGCCACCAGGGCCAATCGACCGTGGCTCGCCATAGGCCTTGCCTGCAGTTTCGTCTCCTGGGGTCTCATCGTGTTGACGCCGATCATCCTTCTGTATGGTCTTGGCATTACGTCCTCGATCACCCAGATCATTGTGGCAACTCTCATCTACTACATCGCCGTATCCTATTTTCCCACTCCCGGTGCTTCTGTCGGAGCCGAGCTCGGCGCGGTCGCCCTGTTTGCGGCGTTTGTTCCGAATGGTATCATGGGGGCTTTCATCCTGATCTGGCGCTTTTTCGATCACTATGTGAAGATGGGCGCCGGTGGCATCACCACCCTCGGCGAATTCGTGCTGAGGCCGGCTCGTCGTCGCAGGAAGCTGCGACAGATGGAGAAGGAAACCAGTACTAAGGAAGGGACGGACAAACCATGAAGAAGAGAGCAATCGTCATTGTTCTGGACAGCGTGGGCATCGGTGCAGCCAAGGATGCTTTCCTCTATGGAGATAGCGGGTCTGACACGCTGCGGCATATCTACAAAAGCGTGCCGGGTTTTCACCTCCCGCATCTCGAGGAACTTGGCCTGAAATACCTGCTCGACCTTCGCTTTGACAATCCAGTAGGTTCGTTCGGGATCATGGAGGAAAAGGCGCGGGGCAAGGATTCGGTAAGCGGCCACTGGGAGATGATGGGGCTGACACTGACAAAGCCTTTCCCCACGTATCCCAACGGATTTCCGCCCGAGGTCATGGATGCCTTCGAGAAACGTTTCAATACGAAAGCTCTGGGCAATCGGCCCGAATCGGGGACCACCATCATCGCGGAATTGGGCGAAGAGCATATGCGTACTGGGTATCCGATCGTCTACACTTCCGCCGACTCGGTATTCCAGATTGCCGCCCATACCGACATCATCCCCCTGGACAAGCTGTACGAGATGTGTGAGATAAGCCGGCGCGAGATCCTGCAGGGTGAGAACCTGGTGGGTCGCGTCATCGCGCGTCCCTTCACCGGAACGCCTGGCAACTTCGTGCGGACAGAGGATCGCCATGACTTTGCCGCCCAGCCGCTGGCTCCTACTACGCTTACCCAGGTAAGCAAGGCCGGCATGGACGTCATCGGAGTAGGCAAGACCTATGACCTGTTTGCGGGCGTGGGATTCACGCAGCATTTCCACACTGGGAATAATGAAGAAGGTATCCAGAAGACGATTGAGCTCATCAAGGCCGACAACTGGGGAGGTTTGCTGTTCACCAACCTCGTCGATTTCGATATGCTCTTCGGGCACCGACGCAACGCAGCCGGTTATGCTGTTGCTCTGGAGCGCTTCGATGAGGCGATTCCCGAGTTGCTGAGGTCGATGAAGCATGACGACTTTCTGTTCATCTCTGCCGACCATGGCTGTGACCCGACCTACACTGCGCACACGGATCATACGCGCGAGTATGTCCCCGTGCTTGCGTACTCACCTTCGCGCCGCGGCGGGACCTACCTGGGAGTCCGTGAAACGTTTGCGGACCTCGGAGCCACGGTGGCTGAGTACCTCGGAGTCGTCCCTGTCGCGGGGATGAGCTTCCTTGCAGACATTTCCTGAAGCAATGATGGACTCTCCAGGAACAGGGACCCATTGAGCGGCGGAGGCAGTCCAGCCGAATCAGAT
>JBAQYC010000148.1:0-7285 GCA_049299835.1 Candidatus Cryosericum sp.
TGACAGGGACCACAGGCAACAGACTGATGGTTCGTCTCATCTCGGAGGATCTCCGTGTTCGAGGAGTCCCGGGTCTGACTGCCGTTCGTGTGGTGAACGGTCAATCCTCTGTGCACACACACCAGAATGGAGACACGACCGAGGTAGAATCGGCGTTGACCGGAGGCGAGTTCCATGGGTTCTCATTCCATTTCGGGTCTGACGGCGGAGACATGGTCGAGCTCGAGGTCCCGGCAGACATGCCCTGTGAGCTCAAGACCGTCTCGGGCGACATCTCTCTCGATAGCCTGCACGGTGCGCTGAATGTCCGGAGTGTGTCCGGGGACATCGACGGCCGCGTGCTGGCCCACGTCGAGTCCGCGACATCCACGTCGGGTGATATCGATCTGGAACAGTGCTTTGTCGACGGTGACGTCATCACCAAATCGGGCGACGTCGATGTCGACAGTTGCACGGTCCATGGCATGCTCAAGTCATACTCCGGCGACGCTTCCGCGCTCGACACGGTCCTCAACGACGCCGACGTGCTCAGTTTCAGCGGGGACGTACACCTCGAAGGCGTCACCATCCAAGGTGGCGCCCGATTGAAAACGACCAGCGGCGACATCCGAGTCGAGCTTGATCAGCATGATGTCATGGTCGATGTCGATACACGGTCCGGTGAGGCAACGGTCCGGGGACCGGGCGTCGACATCCAGACCAGTCGCCAGCGTATTCCCGTGGGTCTGGCGACCGTCGAGCTTTCGGTCCACACCGGCAGTGGTGACATCGAGGTACGACTTACATAGTTCTCCTTCCGAAAACGCTTTGCCCACCCCCGGTCGTCGCAGCCGGGGGTTCGCAGTTCCAGGAAAGATGTAACAGTCCTGGAACAGAAAGGCTCGGGCAGCCTCGAAGTACAACACTCTCGACGAATTGGTATCGCGTAGCGTCATCACCTTCTTCCAGGGTGTTCTCAGGTATACTGTGGGTACACTGAACCCTGGAGGATCCGATGCTGGCCGACGGCAACTATCTGAGCGTATGCGCGTATGATTGTCCCGACTCATGCGGTATGGTCGCGACCTGCAAGGATGGGCGGCTTCTGGAGCTGGAGGGACGGAAGGATAACCCGTATACACGCGGTTTCATCTGTCACAAGGGGCGACGCTGGGTCCGAGACCTGCGGGGGCCGGACCGTCTGGTGTCTCCTCTCCTGCAGCGGAACGGCAAGTTCGTTGCAATCGGCTGGGACGAGGCCCTGGAAATGACGGCACAGGCAATCCGGTCGGCGATCGATCGGCACGGTCACCAGTCTTTCCTCTTCTATGAAGGTTCCGGCAATCTGCTCATGGGAAACAGGGTCCAGCGTCTGCTTCCGCTGATGCTCGGGGGCGGCACGATGGCCACGGGGTCGTTGTGTGGCGCCGAGGGCAAAGTCGGCTTTGCTCGAGGATATGGCACCGTCGGTCGTGACCAGCCCCTTGCAGCGCTGGCAAGCAAGTCCATCCTGCTGTGGGGTCGCAACCCGGCTGAGAACAGTGTCCACTTCCTTGCCATCCTGCATGACGCCCGGCGAGAGGGTGCCCGTCTGGGCACCATCGACGTCCGCGCCACACCCACGACCGATTTCAGCGACTCGGCCTGGATCGTTCGTCCAGGATCAGACCTGACGCTCGCCCTGTACCTGTGTCACGAAGCCATCATGCGCCGTGGCGAACCGCAGGCGGCGCACGAGGGATACGATGCGTTCAGGGAGTCATGCCTGCTGGTTTCCGCCGAGGATGCACAAAAGGCCACCGGCCTGTCCGCCGAGGCCCTGCACGCACTGGTCGGCTTCACCCTTGACCAGCCACCCCTCAGTATCTGGACCGGCTACGGTCTCCAGCGGACCCGCTGGGGCGCACATCTCGTCCACACCATCGACACGCTGGGATTCCTGCTGGGCAATCACGGTGTCCCAGGCGGGGGCGTCTGGTTCGATCAAGGCGACGATGGCTTGCTGCCGGACGACTTTGCGACCGTACCCAGCGCTCAGACTCGCTTCGTGCCTCGTCCCAACCTGGGAGTCTCACTCCTGGAAGCTGATCCACCGATCGAGGCTGCCATGTTCGTGAGGGGCAACCCTGCATCGCAATGTCCAGACGCCGGCAAGGTACTCAAGTTTCTGGAGCAGTGCCCCTTCTCAGTCTGCCTGGACTGGCACATGAGCGTAACCGCCCGCGCCTGCACGCTCATCCTGCCGACGACCGTATTCCTGGAACGTGGCGACGACTACGTCATGAGTTATTTCCATGACCTCCTGCAAAAGACGAGCAAGGTTGCTGAACCGCCCGAGGGCGTCCGTTATGAACTGGACATCGTCCGGAACGTTGCCCTGCGTCTTGGTCTGTCTGACCTGTTCACGACAGAAAAAGCACGACTGGCCGATATCGAGAATGACCCCCGGCTGACGCCCGCAGGTCCCGGCATGTGGCGTCTCACAGGTGCGCCGCGCGTCCAGGGACCATTTCACTTCCCCTCTCTCGTGCCTGACATACCTGTCGAACCGGACGTGCTGCGTCTCATTACCGTGCATGTGCGCGACTACATCAACGGAGTCGACCCGAACCAGGCACGAGCTCGCATCCTCCCTCCCGTGGCATCAGTGTCGACACGGCTTGCGCGCGAGCACAGCCTGATCGAGGGCCAGAAGGCGACCCTGCATAACGCGCTGGGTTCGCTGGATGTGCGCATCCACCTGGACAAGAGCATTGCCGCTCAGACCGTCGTGCTGCCACAGGGGGTGGAGGGTGTCAACCTGCTGATCTCTCCCGGACTTACGCCGGATGACAATTCCTGTATCAACGACAGCTGGGTCCTGCTCGATCCCATACAGCAATGAAGCGGCAGGACAAGCCCCAGCAGAAGCCTTTGACCGCCGCGCCTGCTGCAGAACATACCCTTCCCCACAAGGAACGGGCCGACCCGTCGCTGGAAGTCGTCTCCTACGCAATTGCTGCGCTGGCGAACGCCTACAGCGAAGCAAAGGACAAGGCGAAGCTGCTGCCTCGTCTGACAGCCGCCTCAATCCGTGTCGCCGCCCTGACAGGCCGCGAGGAAGCGGAGGAACAGGTCTCGAACCTTGCGCGCATGCAGAAGGAAGCCACGCGCATCGCGGCCGATCACCTGGAGCATAAGAAGCAGCTCACATCGCAAGCTGTGCCCCTCGCGCAGTCCACCGACTGGAAGAACGCGCGGTCGACACTGGACCGGTTGATGCATGAGTGGCGCGTGACCGGCTGGTCCGACGACGACGCGACCGCTCCCTTCCGCAAGGCGTTCAACGACGCTGTGGCGACCTTCACCCGTAGGCAGGAGCAATGGTTCGACGAACAGCGCATGCATGGGGCGTCCACCAGCGAATACCGCGAGTACCTGTGCACACGTGCCGAGCAGTTGCTGGACGAGACAGACGACTCCATGTGGGCTGCTGCCGGTGAGCGCCTGAAACAGCTGATTCAGCTGTGGAAGAAGACAGCGCGACAAGAGGAAGACCCGGTGCTGTCTGCACGCTTCGCCGCCGCCCAGCGCGCCTTCGAAGACCGTCGGGACGCCTGGTACGACGCCAACCACGCACGCAAGGAAGCGCTGCTGCACCGTGTCGAGACCCTGACGGATACCGCGAATGGACTCGCATGGGAATCGGCGCGGCGCGAAGTGGTGGACATCGAAGAACACGACTGGCATGAAGCAGGGCAGTTGCCCCACGACCAGCATGCAATCATGGAGCGTGAACTCCAGCACGCCCTCGCCGCCTTCCACATGCGTCAGGGTGAAGCTGAACGCGAAGCTCTGAAGCAGAAGGAGAAGATCGTGGCTCGCATCCAGGCGCTGAGCCGGCGACCCCTGGACAACTGGAAGGCAACGCGCGCCGTTCTGCTTGAACTGCAACAGGCATACACGGATGTCGGTCCGGTCGCGACAAGCAGTGAGGCCGACCTGCTGCAATCATACCGCGCGGCCTGCCAGGCTGTCACCAGCAAGTTGGGAACACTGCGGGGCAACAGCACGGAGAAGCGGGGCGATGTTATCCGGCTCATCCGCGAGCTGACGGAAAGAGCCGGCAAGGGTGTCTCGTGGCGCGATGCCCGCGACAAGGTCCTGGCCCTTCAGAAGCAATACATGGGAGCCGGTCCTGTCGGGCACGCGGAAGGCGAAGCCCTGTGGCAGGAATACCGGGTTGTCTGTGACCGATTCTTCGAGCTCTACCGCTCATGGACCGGCGACAACGTCGAGATCAGGGAACAGCTGTGCGCCGAAGCTGGGGCTCTCCTCGATGAACGTGACCCGTTCGAGGCCAAGGAGAAGGCCAAGAAGCTCCAGCAGCGGTGGAAGTTTTCAGGACCGGTCCCGCCGGAAGAGAACGAGGCATTGTGGTCACGCTTCGCCGACGCCGTCGACAAGGTGTTCGAGCGGGCCCGCGCCGAGTGGGAGGATATCCACGGCAGCTGATTCCAATTGTGAATCCCCAAAGTACCAGGTACTTCGGGGATTCACAATTGGTGAAATCCTGATCTGCTACAGTCCGTACTCCTTGCGGGCCAGAGCCAGAAGCGTCTTGGTGTAGGCGGACATGCGGCCCAGGGGAATGCTGATCTCCAGGTCGTAGGCTGCCTGCGTCGTGCCGGGATCAGCCACATGCACTGTGTTTGCGTCGAACAACCAGCTGTCCACACCGTTTACGCTATCACCAAAGAATGTTGTCTCCAGGGGCCACAGCTCGCGGACCTCGGGCCTTCCGAGATACGCACCATGGCGGCACAGCCAGCTCGGCGAGGCCGCTGTCACGATGTCCAGGGGGACTCCGTTCCGCAGCGCGTTGACAAATACGGGACTGCTGCGCGCAACCATCGCGCCCTGGTACTCCTCAAGATTGTAGTGATGGTTGGTGGCTGATCCCATGAGAGCACCGAAATCGCCGATACCCTTGAAGATAAGGCCGACAGGCGCAGGAACACCGTGGTAGGGCTCAGTGGTGTCCTGCACGTAGTGCATCGCCCGCGCAAGGTAGCGGAAGGTCCAGTACAGGTCGCCCTTCTCTCGTGCTGTACCCGCCAGGTCGAAGAAATACTGCGCCCGCGACGGTGCGACGCCGAAACGGAGCCAGCCCAGGCCATAGTACTGGTGGCGCCAACCCTGTGAGCCTCCCGTCAGCGCCTGGAACGAGCTGAGCTTGAGATCCTGATCCATCTTCCAGTCCGGCTCGTCTGCGTAGTTGGTCAGGATGGCCGCGGCACTGGTCACTGTACCCGGCTTGCCCTCGATGTATTGCAGGACGAAATTGGACCCGACCGGTGCTGTATCGACGTCCTCGTAGGTCCACGGCGTGATAGTGATGTTCTCATAGGTACTGAGCCACTCCTGATCAGCGATAATGATCTTCGTACAGGCACCGTGGCTGTTCCAGGCGTCCACCGGACCAGCAAGGCACAACAGGGCAAGAACAACGACGAGCGCGGCACACACCAGTTTCCGATTTCTCTTCATGACTCCCCCTTGTTGAGTGTTCCCATTGCTCGTTTCTCCACGCAGATCCACTATGGTTGTACGTTCGACGTCAGGATAGTGACGATGCAGTCGAGCCCGGCCACGATTGTCTCCAGCGACATGGAAGGCATCGACGGTTTGTCCACCACCTGCCCAGGAAGGAACGGCACATGGATGAACCCAGCCTGCGTATCCAGGTTGTGTACGGCGATGTGGTGCAGGACACCATAGAACAGGTGGTTACAGACGAACAGGCCGGCTGTATTGCTGATTGCGGCAGGGAACCCGGCACCACGAAGCCCGGCTACGACCTGCTTCAAGGGCAGCGTGGCCAGGTACGCAGCTGGGCCGCCGGAGACGATGGGCACATCTTCCCGGAGCACTCCCGCATTGTCGGGAACCTGCGCATCATCGCAGTTGACCGCCACACGTTCGACACTCAGCTCGGCACGCCCGCCCGCCTGACCCACCATCAGAACAACGGCGGGGTGAACCCGGTCAATTGCTTCGGTAACCGTCCCGATGCTTTCTGTGTACATCGTGGGAACCAGCAGACGTACGACGCGGACATCAGTTGTGTCGCCGTTCAACCGCCTGACGGCTTCCCATGACGGGTTGATGGTTTCGCTGCCAAAGGGTTCGAATCCGGTCACGAGCATTGTCATCATGCTTTCCTCCTCAGGATGAACACAGTATACCCAGGCGCAGATTCTGGCCAAGCGTCCTTGACGCGAAGCAGGCTGTCGGTACCATGGGCATCAGCCTGGATAACGAGAAAACTTAGTCTGGAGGAATGGCGACAATGTATCGACCTACTGTAGCAGAGATCGATCTGACAGCAATCCGCGACAACCTGCAGGCCATCCGGGCGTGCATCCCGCTCAGGACACAGGTCATCGGTGTCGTGAAGGCTGATGCGTATGGGCACGGCGCAGCACGCGTTGCAGCAGTGCTCGAGCAGGAACAGGTCCGGCTGCTGGCAGTGGCGACACCCGATGAAGCGGTAGAACTTCGTGACAGTGGCATTACGGCGGAGATCCTCGTCCTGGGGCACTCACCCGCCGATTTCGTTCCCTATGCGGTCACGAACAACATCACACTGACGGCGGCCAACTACACTATGACCGCCCGGTATGGAACTGCGGCGGGCACAAACACGGTGCGCCTGCACTACAAGATCGACAGCGGCATGGGGCGTGAGGGCGTCCTCGCAGCCAACGCGACAGAGCAGATCCTGCGCAGCGCCGCAGTTCCACATGCCGATATCGTCGGTCTGTTTTCGCACTTCGCATCTGCCGAATCGGATGCGGAGTTCACGGCGCTCCAGGCGACACGGTTTGCAGCCGTTGTGCGAGACCTGAACGCGGGCGGCCTCCACCCGACGATGGTTCA
This sequence comes from Candidatus Cryosericum sp., assembly GCA_049299835.1. Classification (GTDB taxonomy): domain Bacteria; phylum Caldisericota; class Caldisericia; order Cryosericales; family Cryosericaceae; genus Cryosericum. The sequence goes on from JBAQYC010000148.1 coordinate 6,901, forward strand.
CCTGTCCAACTCGGGAGGCATGCTGATGTCTGCCGACTTCATGCTGGACGGTGTGCGCCCCGGCATCCTGCTGTACGGCTGTCCTCCCATTCCTGCACCGACCTGCCCCGTGCGCCCGGCCCTTGCCTTGCGGACGGAACTGGAAACCGTGAAGGAACTGCCGGCGGGGTACAGCATCGGGTATGGGCGGACATTTGTCACCGCCCGGCCGACCCGCATGGCGCTCATCCCCATCGGGTATGCCGACGGCTATCTGCGGAGCCTGTCCAACAGGGCGCACGTCATCGTGCGCGGATGCTTCAGCCCGGTCGTCGGACGTGTCAGCATGGATGTCTGCGCCATCGACGTCACAGATATCCCGGCGGCGGTGCCCGGTGACCGGGTG
>JBAQYC010000149.1:0-1506 GCA_049299835.1 Candidatus Cryosericum sp.
GGAGCACATGCACCATCGTAGCGGAACTCTGTACCGAAAACGGGGTGTTCATGCCGAAGCCGGTAGCAGGGCTCCTGATGTCGGGCATTCTCTCGGACACGATGAATCTCAACCTCTCCACGACCACGCCAAAGGACGTTCGAGCCGTGCGGCGGCTTGCGGCGGCCATAGGCATCGATGCGGAAGTGTATGGTCTCGAGCTGCTTCAAAACGGTTCCGTGATGTTCAAGGGTCTTCCTGCAGCAGAAGTCCTGATGCGGGATTTCAAGGAATTTGACCTTTTCGACACGCGCATCGGCGTCTCTCAGGCTGTCGTGTTTTCGTTCGACCGCATTCGGGAACGGGAGTCGGAATTCAAAGAAGCGATGCGGGATGTGAGAGCGCGCATGGGGCTTGCCATGGTGGCATTTATGGCCACGGATCCTTTGAGCAGGAGATCATATCTGATCGTCGCCGGACCTTCCGAGGCGTTTGAAGAAGCATTTGATGTGCGCATGGAAGATGGACATGCTGTGCTGGATGGAGTACTCTCTCGCAAGAAGGACTTCATCCCGCCGGTGGCCGAGGTCCTGTCGCGCTACGCGTGATACGGATTGTGGTCAGTCGGCTGCTTGAAGAGTGGAGTACTGTATACCACAACGTTTGAGGAGAGTTTCTCTGGCAGGACAAGGAGCAAGGATGCTGAACAGGCAAAACCATATGCCACTATACGCACAGCTCAAGGATGAGCTGGCTGATCGCATCAAGCATGGGACGATGTCGGTGGGATCACAGATACAGACCGAGGCTGAACTCATGAAACAATACGGTGTCGGTCGTGCCACAGTCAGAGAGGCCGTGGCACTGCTGGTCAGCGAGGGCTATCTGGTCAAGCGGCAGGGTATCGGGACTTTCGTGTGCAATCTGCAACCGTCGATGGGCTTCGAACCACTCATCAGCCTGACAACTTCGCTGCGCGCCCGGGGTGTGAACCCGCGAAACGTCATTGCAGTTCATGAGAAGTTCGTTCCGGGGCCTGACCTTCTGACGCAGTTCAGATGGAACGTGCCTGAGACCTGCACCCACGTGCGCCGTATTCGCTACGCAGAGAGTGCCCCCATCGCAGTGGAGGATTCGTGGTTCTCACACGAGTTTCAGGATGTCGGGGAGAAATTCGACCTGACAGGTTCTCTTTCGCGCATCATCATCGAGGAACTGAAGGTCAATATTACTCGGATCGATCAGGTCATCGTTCCACGCCCGCCATCGCTTGAGGAGAAGGCGCTTCTGGATCTTCAGGGAGATGCGCGGGTCCTGCAGATGGACCGGTGGATCTACATCGTTGGCCGGGAGACGCCTTTCTACACTCTTCGGTTCATCGTCCCCACAGACATCTACTACTCACTGGGTCTCTAGTTACCACCGACTGCTTCCCTTAGGTAGCCTCGGGAGACTTGACACGCACCGACACGCCACCTATGCTCTATATGTTAGGACGTCCGAACGTCCGTACAAATGGAGCAGATA
>JBAQYC010000150.1:0-3002 GCA_049299835.1 Candidatus Cryosericum sp.
GGTATCCACGGCGGCGTGTCCCAGTAGTTTTGCATACGTACCTCCTCGGGAGCGGTCGATGCCACTCTCCACACAGCATAGCGACACGCTGCTCCTCATACAACCATTACGTTGACGGCTGCGGAAAACTCCTATACTGGGACTGTGCTCAGCTGTGATGACCAGTCCTGTATCCGGGCCTGCTTGTCGGGCATTCGAAGTGCGGTCCGCCCTCAGAGGCAGATGCAACCGGTGGCTATCGTGGGAGGCTTTTCCTCATCACAAGCGGCCGGACCAGAACCTCACATTCCCGGAGGAAGTATAATGCTCAAAGAAGACATCCAGAACAGGCTTGACGGTCCCTGCAAACCAGAAGGCAGCCTCGGGTTCGTTGAAGATATTACCGCGAACATGGCCACGTTCAAAGATGCGAGCGTCACCACTGGGGCTCAGCAATGATCCTCGTCACTGGCGGCGAGAAGTCCGGCAAGAGCACCTATGCGCTGCGCCTGGCACTGGAAAGAGGTGCACGCCGCGCATTTGTCGCGACAGCAGAGGCATTCGACGACGAGATGCGAGCCCGGATCAAGCATCATAGAGAAGAGCGCGGGTTACTGTTCGAAACCATCGAGGAGCCTGTCGATGTCCCGGCGGTCCTTCGTCGCTGCGCATCATACGACATAGTACTTGTCGACTGCATGACGACATGGCTCGGAAACCTGATGCACTACCAGCGGGACCTCACGGCAATGAAGGATGAGCTTCTGGCCTCCGTTTCAGGCAACGAGATCTTCGTGACCAACGAAGTCGGCATGGGTATCATCCCGATGGATGCATCGACTCGCTTGTACGTGGAAGAGCTCGGACGCCTCAACGCAGCCCTTGCTCAACGCGCAGAACAGGTAGTATTCATGGTCGCAGGTCTGCCTCTCAACCTGAAATGATCGGGTGCACATCCTGGCTGATCCCAGGCACATGGCTGGAGAATGCCCGTCTTGCGCAAGGCCTGGTCGACTATGAAGAGCTGCTGGTCGCCAGCTGGGACCCGGACACGCGGTCCACACTCGAGTGCGAACTGCCTGAACTGCTCGGCCTCGACCTCCAGTATGCAGTGCACCTTCCCTTCCCGGATGTGACACAGGCATGGGATGCATTCAGTTTCTTCGAAGATCACGGGTTTCCTGTTCTGAACTATGTTCTGCACCCCATGGTGCACTGGCGGGAGTACGCCTGGGGTGACCGGGTTGCCCTGGAGAATCTCAAGGATGCCGTCGAGCCACACGAACGCATGGTGTTCGACATCGGTCATCACCTTCTGGGAAAGCGCGTTCCCGAGGAGTGGAAGTCCCGCATCGTCGAGGTCCATGCGATGGGCGTGCGTGCCGGAAAGGATCATCTTGCCCTCGACCCGGCAACAGCCTCGGCCATCCTGCCATGGGTCAATGACCGAACCTTGCTGACGTTTGAGGTCTTCGACCTCGATGCCCTCACGACCAGTCTGCACACCTGGGAGGCCTGCCGTGCTGGATGAACCACGACTTGCCTTCTCGTTCCTGAGCCGCCTGCCGTTCGGCGGCAAGGGAAACGTCAAACACATTTCCCGATACTTCACGCTGGTCGGCTATGTCGCCGGACTCCTCTACTGGGCGGGACGCCGGTTCGTCCCGGGCGATCTGGGTGCAGTCCTGACGATCGTTACGGGTTTCTACATGTTCGACCTCTTCCACTTTGACGGGCTCCTCGACACGTTCGACGGGTTCTTCAATCAGGCGGACCGCGAGAAGTGCCTCGAGATCATGTCCAAGGGTGACACCGGCCCCTTTGCCATGTTCTTCTCCTTCTTCTACTGCCTGGCGTTCTTCTTTGCCTTCCGATCGTCGGTACCGACATCGCTTCTCTTCATGAGCGTGTGCGGGCGTTTCGCGATGAACATCCTGCTCGGCATGACACAGCCGGCCAAGCCAGGAGGTCTGGGGGCGCTCATGTCACCGTACGAACACTCTGCGACCGTTGTAAGCGTTGTGCTGACCGCGCCGCTTGCGTTCATTGATCCTCTGCGCTGGGCCGTATCCATGGGTGTGGCCGTGCTCACCGGCCTGCTGATGAGTATCGCAGCACGCCGCAAGATCGGAGGCTATACTGGTGACGTTCTGGGAGCCACATGTTTGCTCAGCCAACTATTCGTCCTCATCGCAAACGTTCTCATTGGCTGGATTTGATCAGGAACCGTTGTCAGCCGAGTATTGGCAGAAGTCGGGTCAGTGCTAGAATTAATAATTGCCATATCATTTGGGAGGTCACATGAACATCCTCGAGTCGATTCGTGGCAGGGCTGCAAGACTGCATAAGACCGTTGTATTGCCAGAAGGTGACGAGGAGCGCAATCAGCAGGCAGCGGCCATTATGGCGAGTCTGGACATGGCCCGCGTGGTCCTGGTCGGCAACGACGCTTCCATCCGGTCTCACGCTGAGTCCAATGGTATCAGCCTTACGGGCATCGAGGTCGTTGACCCGGCGACATCGCCCAAATTGCATGAGTACGCCGCTCTCATCCTCGAGAAACGCAAAGCCAAGGGCATGACGGCGGAGCAAGCTGCTCAACTCTCTCTCGATCCCATATACCACGCCACCTGCATGCTGGCCGCGGGAGCAGTCGACGCGCTGGTCACCGGCGCAGTGCACTCGACGGGCGATATGTTGCGTCCCGCCCTGCAGATCGTCGGCACCGCACCTGGCAACAAGACCGTCTCGTCGATGTTCCTGATGGTCATGCCTGACGGACGCCTGTTCGGGTTCGGGGACTGTGCCGTCGTCCCGGATCCAACTGCCGAGCAGCTCGCTGATATTGCTATTGCGACCGCCTCGACGTTTCGCAAACTGACAAACATCGAGCCTTACGTGGCCATGCTGAGTTTCAGCACCAAGGGCTCTGCCTCGCACGAAATGGTAGATAAGGTCGTCCAGGCAACCAGGCTGGCACGGGCAAAGAAACCTGACCTTGCAATTGACGGAGAATTACAGTT
>JBAQYC010000151.1:0-3628 GCA_049299835.1 Candidatus Cryosericum sp.
CCGATCACATCGAAGGAGCCGGCCTTGTCGCGCCACATGGTTGGCGAGGAGCGAGGGGACGATCCAAAAGCGTCCGCCTCTTCTGCCGAATGCAGGACGATGACGGAATCGAATCCCTCATGGATCAGCGCTTCAGCGCTGATGGGCGCCTGGGCGCACTGGCGGTCTACGACGAAGTCACCGACGATGCGGTCTTCCCTTTGCCTGTTGCGTTCCTTGCACACCTGTGGCGGAAGCTCGAACAGGATGGCCATGCACGGGCGGTGATAGCGGGCTGCGACCTCCAGCAGTGGCCGGCGCGCCTTCGTCTGCACGTTCGTGGCATCGACGACCGTGACGCGGCCGGCACGCAGACGCTGTTCAACAATACAGTGCAGGACCGCGAACGCGGCGGTGGTCGCAGCCTGGTCCGCTTCGTCGTCCGCGACGATGGCGCGGCACGCGTCGGATGACACGATCTGGGTCGATTTGAAGTGTTTCTGTGCAAACGTCGACTTGCCGGAACCGGACGGGCCGATGAGGACAACGAGTGTCCCCTGTGCAATGCTGGAACCCGTGAGTTGTGTCATCATGGAAGAAGGTACCCCTTGGTCGTCAGAAGTTCGAGATAATGTCGTGCCGCGTGGACGGCAGGCGCCGGCGCGTCGAATTCGGCAGTGGCCAGTTTCAGGGCCTCTTCGCGTTCCATGCCCAGCTGGATGAAGTTGATGACTTCAGCCTTGAGGTTGTACCAGCAGGGGAAGTCGCGCATCAGGCGGTCATTCCACTGGAGGTCGTCGGGGGACATCCACACCTCCTCGATGGGGCCGATGATCGGGACTTTTGGCTGGAATTCAGGCATTGGAGCTGTGGTGCCTGTTGCAGCAAGCTCGGCGCGGACGACCGGGGTGTCGGCGGTCTCCTGCAGCGCGAGGAGAGCCGCACGGGTACGCCGGGCCACCCAGTCCCGTATCAGCGGATCGCTGTATCGTACGCTGTCTGCCAGCCCCTGGGAACGGATACGGGCTGCGACGACTGCAGCACGCTCATCAGGAATGCCGGAGGCAAGGTCCATGAGCGTATTCAGGACGCCGCGGCCCACCCATTCGAACGACTCAACACATGACTTGTCCGGCGTGTCGTCGCTGGAGTGATAGTAGCGGTCAGGCCACTGGTTTATCAACACAGCAGGGACGTGGATACTCGCATCGTTGAAAATAGCGTGGTCGGAACCCCACGTGAACCCGGTGAGCATCAGGCGGAAATCATGGCTGGTCAGGTTGACAGCCATGAGGTCCGGGACGAACGATGGCAAAGACCATGGGGTTGCCGTGACTTCCAATGTGGAACTGGTTTTCGCCTGGTGTTCGCCGACCATGTCCAGGTCGATGGCGCATGTCAGGTCAGGCTTCTGGTCGGCAAGCCACGCGATCGTGCCGTAGAACTCGGGCATCCACAGGGCGATGACCTCGCGCTCCAGCGGCACGGTACCCAGGACGCGCACAAGTTCGGCCAGCAGCGCGGCCCCACTGGCGTTGTCGTTCGCCCCCGGCCGGGGGTGGCACAAGTGTGCCAGCAGGAGGACGGGCTTTCTCTCTCCCGGAGTGCCCACGTGAGCTTCCAGCACCTGCAGGTCGCCTGTACCGGCGTCAGCGTCGAAGAAGGCGTCGACTTCGACAATCTCCTTCCCGACCATGTCCTGCAGGCGTCTGAAGGTGTGGTGGCTGACGTTGAAGCCGAAGCCCTCACCCTGTGACTCAGAGCCGAAGGAGGTATAGTTGACTGTATTGGGCATCTCCTCGGGAGTCCGGCCGATACGGGTGTCCTGTGCAGGCATGAAGTCGGTGATGACACAACGTGCCCCGCGGCTCACGACTGCTTCGCGGTACACGACCGGGGGCTTGCCCGTTGCAAGGACGGCACAGCCCTCGACCAGTTGAGCATAGTCGGAACCCTCGGTGCCGGACCCCACGTCGACGATGCGGAGACGCTCGACGCCACGACTGGCCCCGGACAGGAAGATACCGCCGATAGGGGCTGTCCTCAGGTCGGGGACCAGCCACTCGCCGGTGGACAGGCGCAGGAAGCCGCCCTTGAGGTTCCAGGGGCGGGGCATGAGATACCCCTGACATGTGTCCGCGTGTGGATAGTGGCGGATGGTACCCGTTCCGACGAATTTCTGCAGTCTGGCGATGGCATCGACGAATCCTTGCCCGCCTGTCGAACGATGCAGGAGGGCGAGGTCACGTTCCAGCTCCAGTGCGTTCTGCGGGCAGAACTCCCGAAGCAGGTCTTCGCGGATCGTCACTTCTCTCCTGCAGCCGGATTGCGCAATTCAGGCTCGAGCAGGTCCATGTAGACCATGTCGTAGCGCACACGGTCGCGGACGACGGACTCGCGGAAGCGGCCGAACTCCCGGAAGCCGATCTTGCGGTAGGCTTTATCACCGCGCGTGTTGATGGACAGGTGCCGCAGCAGGATGCTGTGCAGGTTCAGTTTGTCGAATCCATAGCGGCAAAGGAGATACAGCGCTTCACTCCCGTATCCTTTGCTTTGATGCTCCTTCTTGCCCACCACAATGGCGACTTCGGCGGTGCCTTCCTTAGGGTTGATGTCGTTCAGGCTGCAGTAGCCGATGAGTTTCTGGTCCTCGGTCAGGCGGATGGCCATTTGGACCAAATGGTGACTGCCGGCCTTGACGACGACGTCGTCATACCAGGTATATTCCTGCTCCAGAGTACGCACCTTGCCGTAATCGAGAAGGAAGATGTTCAGTTCTGGGTCCGTCATCCAGCGCAAGACCTCCGGGATGTCTTCGCGGCATGCAGGCGTCAAAACGACCCTTGTTCCACTCATGATGACAGGCAGGTTCTCCATGCTCCGACCTCCTCAGAATCAATAAAACCAGCATATGCACAAGGGCGCTGTGGTGCAAGGGTTCGATGGACGATGGACGTGTTCGGATGCGACGAAGCCCGCCAGGTGGTTATTACTGCGTGTGGCAAGAAATGGACGTATACTTGTCGCTGCTGGAAACCCGCAGGTTGTGTCGGCTGTTGGCGCTGGGAGGTGTGTGAAATGAAGTACTTCATCAGTCTGGACATGGAAGGCGTGGCTGGTCTTGCGTCCTGGTCAGAGACCAGCCAGGAACAGCGAGAACTTATGACCGGCGAGACCTGTGCCGCCATAGAGGGGATCCGGAGCGTCGACGGGGATGCCGCCATCCTCGTCGCCGACAGCCACAGCCGCGGGCAGAATCTGGTACTTGACCGACTTCCACAGGACGTGCAGGTCGTGCGGGGTTACCCTCGCCCGCTGTACATGATCGAAGGAGCGGATGAGACATGTGACGCAGCCCTGTTTGTCGGCTACCATGCGCCTGTTGGAACACGCAACGGGTCCATGGACCATACGTACTCCTCGTCCGCCATCTACGAGGTCCTGGCCAACGGACACGTCGTGGGCGAGACAGAACTCAACATGGTCCTGCTGGCCCGCCTGGGCATCCCGTTCATCTTTGGCAGTGGCGATGAAGAGTACTGTAGGTTCTCGCGGCAGTTCTTTCCCCATGCCGACTTTGTCACAACCAAGTGGGCGACCGGCCGGTATTCCCAGCGAACACTGATGCCTGAGGCATCGAGGACACTGA
>JBAQYC010000152.1:0-1936 GCA_049299835.1 Candidatus Cryosericum sp.
CTCTTGGACTGCCGGAGGAACTGGTGGACAGACAACCCTTCCCGGGTCCCGGCCTCGGTATCCGCATCCTTGGCGAGGTGACCCCGGAGAACGTCGACATCGTGCAGCGTGCCGACGCCGTGGTCGAACGAGTGATGCGAGCAGCAGGATGGTACACAAAGGTGTGGCAGTCGTTTGCCGTCCTCCCCGGCATCCGGACCGTCGGCGTCAAGGGCGACGAGCGAACGTATGTACACACGGTTGCCCTGCGCGTTGTCGAGAGTACTGACGGTATGACCGCCGATTGGGTACGGCTTCCTGCCGATGTGCTCGAGGACATAGCTCACGCAATTACCAGCGAACTGCCAGAGGTGAACCGGGTCGTCTACGACATCACATCGAAACCCCCTTCCACAATTGAGTGGGAGTAGAGAGATCAGCTACGTACTGATGGCAGAAGCCCCTCCTTGTCAGAAGGGGCTTCTCTGTTCTTCAGGAAGGGATATCAGTTCTTCGTGAGGTCTCGCCGCTGCTCGGGTGGCAGATCGAGACCCAGGGTCCCTCCGGGGTTCATGATCCCATGTGGGTCAAAATGGCGCTTCAAAGCCCGCACCACGTTCATTGCCGGCGTGCCGATCTGCGCCTCCAGCCACGGGGCGGTCATTTTGCCGATACCGTGGTGGTGACTCATGGCAGCACCCGATTTCTGGATGGCGTCCAGGATACCGGCCTGGTAGGCGACATACTCCGAGATATCATCGATGCGCGCAATGAAGATAAAGTAGAGATTGCAGCCCTGTGGATAGAAGTGACTCATGTGGGTCGTACAGATGGTCTTCGGCCTGCTGTGGCAGAAAGCTCGCACACTCTCATAGACGGTCTCGAGGTTCTCCCAGTTGACTGCACATTCCAGCGTATCCGTCATGATCCCATAGTCCTGCAGGTCCTCGCGCATGTAGGGGTCACGAAAACGGCCCTTCTCCCAGCCCCTGGTCACGTAGCCGGTCGTGTACATTGCGCCGTGGCGCCGACAGATACGGCCGATGTTCCGTGCCACACTTCTGGTGAAAGTCGTCTCGCCGTCCGTAAAGCCGAGCATCAGACAGCGTTCCATTGGCCTGTATCCCCTGACGGAGAGAAGCCTGTCGATGGCGGTCCCTTCGACGCCGTAGAGCTTGAGGGCAACATCAGTCTCTTCGGGGTCGGACAAGCGGAAGACCGACGGGAAGCCAAACTGGCCCTGCATGATCTCTCGCGCTGCCTCCCTTCCCTCCTTCCACGTACGGAAAACATAGCTGAAACGACGCTGGTTTTCAGGCATCAGATGGAAGACTCTCAGCGTCACTTCCGTCAGGACCCCGAATGTTCCTTCGCTGCCCATCATGATCTGGTCAATAGACGGTCCTGTAGCTGTTGCGGGATACTCGCCTGTCCGTAACGTGCCCACAGGTGTCACGTATTCCTGGCAAACGACGAGATCTTCGATCTTGCCATAGTAGGTGGAGTTCTGTCCAGCGCCTCGCGTGACAACCCATCCGCCGACTGCAGAATACTCGAACGACTGGGGAAAGTGCCCACATGTGTATTTCCTGGTCGCAGAAAAACGTTCGGGTGCCTCGTTGAGCGCCTTTTCAAGGTCGGGACCCGACATGCCCGCCTGGACCGTGATCGTATGGTTCTTCTCACTGAACCGCACGACTTTGTTCATGTGGACGCGCATGTCCAGCGTCACACCACCCCGCATCGCCTCGACGCCTCGTGTCACGGAGGATCCGCCGCCATACACGTACAGCGGGATCTGCCGGTCATCGCAGAAACGGACGATCGCTTCGACATCCGCGGTACTCCGGGGATGCAGCACCACGTCGGGAACGTTCTCGACGATGCCTTCACGCAGACGCATCAGGTCGACCATGGTCTTGCCATACGCCACCTGCAACCGGGAATAGCCGTCAGT
>JBAQYC010000153.1:0-19456 GCA_049299835.1 Candidatus Cryosericum sp.
ACCGCGTCGTCGAACGACCCCCGTCAAGTGTCACAACGTTCGTGAAGCGTCCGCGCCGGGCCAGCGCCAGGCTCACGTCCCCAACCTGCAGGCGCACGTGCGCCGGCGTCACGATGAAATACAGATGCTTCTGGTCATCCATGCCGACAAACGCACGGGAACCCAGCTTCGAGGTTCGACTGACGTCCTTGTACTTCCGATAGTCGATATAAGGCTTGCCTCCACGCACCACGACGGGTCCACATTGTACAAATGTGGAGCCCGTGCAATCACGCGTGCCCACATATGAGCGGACGTCCGCTCGCGCCGACGCTCGCAGGGCCGCTACGACCCCAGGGTTCCGTGCGTACACCGCCATTTGCCCTGCAGCCAGTGTCCGCGGCGTGAGGTATCCGCCGGACATGAGGCGAACCACCTTTCCACCCTGAAGCACAGCAAGTGCCTCTGTTCCCGCAACGGAGAGACCGCCACGAAAGTAGTTGGAATAGAGAGAAACTGATTGCGACGAAGGTTCAGCCGGAGGCTGGTTGATACGGCTCACCGGAAGTTCCTTGCCTGTGTCCAGCCGTACGACCGCGCGGGCAGTGCCTTCGACATAGAAGGGGGTGTTGTCCGCGTCGATGCCGATTGTCGAGATATACGTCCCCGAATAGTAGACGGGTGTACCCTGATCCTGAACCGATCCGCTCATGATATTGCTCACCAGATTAAAGGGTGTCGCGTTCATGAGTGCCAGCGGTTTCAGACTGTCCACGTAGGCAGATGGGTAACGACCAGTACCCACACCACCAATCGACTGGCAGCTCAGGACGCGGATTCCTTTAGCCGCCATGTCAATACGAACGATGCTGAAGTCCACGGTCTGCATGAATACCTGTTCACGACGAGTCTCGAGAGTGACGGCGTCACCGTCGACAGATCCTTCCACAACTGGATCCTCGACGGTCCGCATGAACACCGACTCCCCGTCGACCGCTCCGTTCGAGTATTGCACTGCAAGCAGCAGTCGCACATCTGAAGCAGCGACCAGCACCTCACCAAGCAACCCTCGCGGCGGTACCGAGAGCCCGACAGTATATCCGTCCACAAGACTCTCGAGACTGCCTGGAGTCACAAGCACTGCATGTCCAGGGCTCGAAAGCGTAATGGCTGCGCTCTGGGGCACGGAAGACACCCCAAGACCGAACTGTCTCGCGAGAAATCCGATCGGGACAAGCGCCTGTTGAGAACTCTGATCGATCACCGGCGGGACAAGCATTGTTACCGTGCGACCATCTACAACCGCGCGTGCACTACCCGTCTTAAGGATAACCATAGTGGTTCGCGCGCGCGCAGCCGGCGCCGGTGCACATAAAAGCATCAACGTTACGACACAACACGCCGCTTTTCGACAGAAGACCCTGAACTCGTACAACATTCCGTAACACCTCCTGTGCAGACGGCATACCCACACGTTTATTAGACGGCCGAGCCTCTCCACATGTTCCACATGCCCCATTCTCCCAATTCGACCCTGCCAGGCATGAGCAAAGCATCTGCGAACGTCCGGCTTCTGCTTTACAGAGAAGGTTTACCGGGTATGATTGACACATGTCAACAGCGGTTAGAGCGAAGAGAGATTCTCGGTGAATACTGGTCGTTCCGTCCACCAGGGCGCAGTCAGGATACAATATGCTGTGCGGTACGCAGCATTGTTTGTCGCGGTCGCCGTCCTCCTTCTCGTACCGACAGGACAGGCCGATTCGGGCACACCAGCCCCGGTACCGTCCCAGCTCGTTGTGATCGCAAACAACTACGAACCGTTCTCTTTTCAACGCGACGGACAACTCGTCGGGTTCGATGTCGACCTTGTGAATCTTATAGCGTCCCTCAACGGCTGGAATGTCCAATACGAGATGACAACGTTCCCGGACGAGCTGCAGCGTATGGAGAATGGCACAGCGGACCTGGGGATCGGGTCAATCTTCCTAACCAGTGACCGGGCCTCCCGTTTCGCATTCACCAGCTCATACCTGAACTCCGGGCTCATTCTTGTGATACCCTCATCCAGCGATATCCGGTATGCACGCGATCTGGAAGGCCAGCGGGTTGCGGTCAAGACGGGGACGGCCTCCGACGACTACATAACGGATCTGGGTAATCGTTACGGACAACTACAGGTCCAGCGTTACACATCTCCAGAAGGCGTGTTTGCTGCAGTTACGGCGGGCCAGGCTGATGTTGCCGTTCACGACTACATCAATGCCCAGTTTCTCATCAGCGACCGTTACCAGGGGAGCCTCGTGATCCAGAAGGGCGGGCTCTTTGGAGCGTTTCTCAACGGACGCCGACCCGTAGCATACCCGGCCGCTCGGCATATGCTTCCACTTCTGTCTCAGTTCAACACGACACTTGCAGAAGTGCGGCGAAGCGGCATGATGGCGAAACTGGAGACGAAATGGTTCGGCACCACGATTTCCTTCTACACGGGCAGTGAGCGCCTGAGGACGACACTGCTCGCACTGGGAGGTATCGCGATTGTCCTCTTCGCCACCTATCTGCTGGTTTCGCGTGAACACACGGCACGTGCTGCCCGTGACCGCGCCGCCTACTATCAGCAGCTCTTTGCCGCAGTCCCCGAACCAGCTCTGCTCGTGGACGACGTAAATGGTCAACTGCACATCGAGGCCGTGAACGGAGCCCTGTGTACTCTACTGGCCCGAAGAGAATCTGACCTGTTGGGATCCACGCTCGGGTCCATCATGTTCGTCGGACAGGCGGATGTATCGAAAACTCTGATGTCTCTGGAGGACCGAAGCCTTCCCTCGACGAGGTGGCAGTTTGTCGCCTCAGACAGAACCCTCATTCCTGTCGAGGTCAGGATGTCTAACCTGCAGGCGCCAAGCAAGCGCGTACTCATCGTTGCCCACGACCTGCGAGATCAGCTCAAGGCGGAACAGACGGTCCGCACGGCGTACCTGCAGTATCACGCCTTGTTCGACGAAGCTCCCGATCCCATCCTGATCGTGAGTGAACACGTCATTACACAGGCAAATACAGCCGCAGGGCGCGTGCTTGCAACAACAGCCGAGAAACTGACGGGCAAGGTCATCTCGGAATTCAGTCCTGCACTGCAACCCAACGGTCACTCATCCCGCGAGGCCATTCGCTCGTTCGAAGATCAGGCCCTTGCCGGGCAGGCACAACGGTTTGACTGGACCTTCGTCACCAATGACGGCCGACAGGTCATCTGTGAGGCTTCCCTGCAGTCCATCCCGTCTGCGGGGACATCCATTGTCCAGGGGATCTTCCGTGACGTCACAGAACAGCGACTCACAGAGGAACGAGCGCGTCAGTTGGAAATCGAGTTGCTGCAGTCACAGAAGATGGAAGCTGTCGGCAGACTCGCCGGCGGAATCGCGCACGACTTCAACAACATCATGGGCGGCATCATGGGGCACGCGTCACTGCTCCGAGTCGATGCGACCGAAGGGACTGAACTCTACCAGGGACTGGACACCATCGAACGTGCTGCGAGGCGCGCTGCAGAACTGACTCACCGCCTGCTTTCCTTCTCGCGCAACAGCACTCCGACAATCACCGATGTCGACGTCGGGGGGGTCCTGGCTGATACGCTCTCGATCGCTATGCCGGGTTTCGACAAACGTACTGTCCTCGTTCAGAACATCGCTCCTGATCTGGCATATGTCCCGGGCGACCGGACACAGTTGGAAGAGGTCTTTCTCAACTTGATCATCAATGCCCGCGATGCACTGGGACATCACGATGGGATACTCACGGTTGACGCTGGTAACGTTATCATCGATGGATCCTTCTGCACGAGCCACGGCGTTCCTGCCCTGCCGGACGGCAGCTATGTGGAGGTCAGGGTGTCAGACACTGGCTGTGGTTTGTCGCCCGAAGCCAAAGATCACCTGTTCGAACCATTCTTCACGACACGGCCCGAGGGGACCGGGCTGGGACTGTCCATTGTCTGGCGTGTCGTGCACGACCATAAGGGAACCATTATTGTGTCTTCCATACCCAACCAGGGAACGACGTTTACCCTGTACCTTCCGGCTGTTTCCCGGGCTGAAGCGCAGGGAAGGGCTCGCCAGACACCCGTCTCGACATCGCTCGTGCGGTCTTCCCATGGAGAATCGATACTCATCGTGGATGATGAGGACATCGTCCGCAATGTCGCCGTCAAGGTTCTCTCCGGTCTCGGATATCACGTCATCGACACCTCCGATCCGGTGGATGCGTTCGCCATCTACAAAGATTCGTGGCACTCCATTGACCTTGTCCTGATCGACATGATGATGCCGCATATGAACGGCAGGGACCTCTTCGAGAAGCTTCGCGAGATCAATCCGTCATTGACCGCAATCCTGATGTCCGGCTACGATGCGACTGAGACTCCTTTTGCCAGCATTGGATTCGCGGCGTTCATCCCAAAACCATACACGCTTCAGGAACTGGCCACACGCGTTCGTCAGTCTCTGGACACCCCGGTTGCCCCGGTGGTCAGTTCAGCAGAAGCATCGACCATCTGAGAACTACCTGCAGCCGACGCACCGGTCAGAGCAAACGTCCGCAGCCCCCGAAAGGTACGACGTGTAACGAAGGACAGCATCGCTCCCAGGAACACGACGCCGATGACCCCGCTGACGAAGAAGCCCATATTGGCACCGAAGGCATCTGAGATCTTTCCGGCATAGAGCGCACCAACCGGTGTCGAACCTACAAAGACGAGGTTGTAGGCGGCCATGACGCGGCCCCGCATACTATCGGGTGACTGCATCTGCAGTGCGGTGTTGCACATTGTCGACAAAGCCGCCATGCCGAATCCACAGAATACCAGCAGCAGACCTGTCACATAGAAATTCTGCTGTATGCCGACAAGGATCATCGCTATCGCGAGGATGAACCCCGAGCCATAAACATAGACAGGGGTCGGTTCCAGGCGGGTGCCGCCGAGAGACATGAGGACCCCCGCAGCAAGTGCTCCAATCCCCATTGCCGACATCAGGCCTCCATAGCCGTCCGCTTGCAGGCCAAGCGTCAGCCTGGCAAAGCTGGGAATGAAGATGTTGAAGTTGAGCAGGAACAGACTGATAGTGCCCGCTATCACCAGCAAGCTCATGACGACTTGATTCCCAGCGATGTACCGAGCACCTTCGCGAACCTCCTGGACATAGCTCCCTTTGTTGCTTCTGGTCGCTTTGCGACCTGCTTTCATCAGGAGCAGGCTGACAATGACCGCGATGAAGCTGACCGAGTTCAGTGCAAAGGTCCAGGGGATGCCCACGGCGGCGATGAGAACCCCGCCGATGCCAGGACCGACGACCCGCGCGATGTTGAACATCGTGCTGTTGAGTGCGACAGCATTGACGACGGCGGACCTGTCGTTCACCTGTTCACCCACGAACGATTGCCTGGTCGGCCAGTCGATCGCACTGATGAGGCCCGTCACAGCGGCAATGACCAGCACCTGCCAGTACTGTGCGTGACCTCCGAATGCCACGATTGCCAGGGCGGCTGCGGCCAGTGCATACATGATCTGAGTGAACAGCAGGATCGAGCGCTTTGGATAACGATCGATGACTGGTCCAATAAACACCGAGAGAATCAGAGATGGGAGAAACTGGATGCTGGTCAGCAGTCCGAGCTTGAAGGGTGAGTTCGTCAGCTTGAGAACCAGCCATGACTGTCCAGTGTTCTGGAGCCACGTGCCGATAAGAGATACACTCTGCCCGGCGAACCAGAGCCGGTAGTCTCTGGACTGGAAAGCAGGCAGTCGTTTTCGAATGTTCACTCAGTGTCTTCCTTTCGCTAACCGAATTATCTGACGACTACAGTCTACTCTTGCTGGTCCAGAATCATGAACCTAGCGTCTTACCATCTGAAGGACTGTCTGGACTGTCAGCGTCATGGCCAGAACGATCATGACGATAGCCTGCGCCCACACGGCGATGTTCTTGCCTCGACTGTTGACATACTCACCCATCAATGACTTGTCGTTGACCAGCTTCAGCATCAGGATAAGTATCAGCGGAAGCAGAACGCCGTTTGCAGCCTGTGAAAACAGCATGACGCCGATGAGCTTGCTCTCCGGCACGAACATGATCATTCCCGCACCCAGAACGATGAGAGCGGTATACAGACCATAGAAAAGAGGGGCCTCGCGGAACGACTTTCCGACCCCTGACTCCCAGCCAAATGCTTCAGCCACGGAGTAGGCCGTCGAGAGAGGAAGGACACCGGCAGCCATGATCGAAGCATTGATCAGTCCGACGGCAAAGAGGACCGACGCATATCTTCCGGCGAGTGGCGCCAGCGCGCCGGCCGCTTCCGCTGCAGTATTGACCCGTACGCCTGCAACAAACAGCGTACTCGCGCATGCAACGACGATGAAAAAGGAGACGAAGTTGGTGAGGAAACTGCCAAGGTACGTATCCAGAACCTCATAGTGGTAGTGTTTCAGATCGATCGCCTTCTCAGCGACCGAAGACTGCTGGTAGAATTGCATCCAGGGAGCAATTGTTGTTCCTATAGTGGCGATGAACAGCGAGATGAACTCGGGGTTCATCTGGAAACTCGGAACTACAGCGGACCGGGCGACGACCCCCCAGTTGGGGTGTGCCATGAATGCACTGATGACATAGGTCAGGTACAAGATACAGAACACAAGCAGAACCTTTTCGACGGCGCGATATGACCCCTTGACGACCAGCAGCCACACTGAAAAAGCAACCGCTGGAATGGCAATGAAACGGTTCACGCCCAGGATCGAGCTGGCTCCTGCTACGCCGGCAAATTCGCCCATCGTGTTGGCAAGATTGGTGAACACAAGTAGTATCATGACGACCATGGTCAGGCGAATACCGAACCGTTCGCGTATCAGGTCTGCCAGTCCCTTGCCTGTGACAACTCCCATACGAGCACACATCTCCTGGATCATAGCCAGCGTGAACGTGATCAGCAGGAGCATCCACAACATGGAGTACCCGAATCTGGCCCCGATGACACTGTAGGTAGTGATGCCCCCTGCATCGTTGTCGACGTTACCCGTGATGATGCCGGGGCCAAGGACAGCGAGCATAATCGGCAGCGTCAGCGCGAAACGGCGAAATCTGCCCCTGATGCGTTCCCAGATCCGGGCCATTGCGCCAGATCAGTCCATCGCCTGATCGAGGACGTCATCGACCGTAACGATACCCTGAAGGACACCTTCATGGTCAACAACCGGGAGGGCCAGGTAGTTGTATTTGCCGATGATCTCGCCCACTTTGCCCTTGGGGTCGTCCACGAACACCGAGACAGTGCGTTTCTGCATGATGTCGGCCACGACCGTGCCAGGCTGTGCGACGATCAGTGCCCGCAGAGAAAGTATCCCCGCCAGATGCCCGTCATCATCGGTCACGTACAGATAGTAGATGGTCTCCGTGTCTGGGGCCTCTCGGCGCAGAAGCCCGATCACCTGCTCGGCCGACATCTCCTGTCTGATCTCAAGATAGTCGTTGGTCATGAGGCCGCCGGCGGTATCCTCGTCATAGGCCAGCAGTTCGCGGACGTCCTCGCGTTCTTCCGGCTCCATTTCCTGAAGCATTGCCTCCTGCGTTTCAGCCCGTGTGTCCTGCAGGATGTCCGCAGCATCATCCGGGTCCATCTCCTCGAGAATATCGGCTGCGCGGGCCACGCCGAGTCGTTCCAGGATCGTGACCTTGACTTTGTCGTCCTCCAGTTCGGCCAGCGTATCGGCCGCCTGTTCATCATTCAGTGCCTTGAACAGCGCGTCGCGCTCGTTGAAATCCAGGTCGTCCACGATATCGGCCAAGTCCGAAGGGTGCAGTTTCGAGAGTTCTTTCCAGGTCGCCCGCACCTGTACACTGCGAACGTCACGCCCGAGGGGCTCCACGAAGCTCCACGGAATCGAATTCTCGGCAATCTTATGATGGCGTCTTCTCTCGATGAGGTGGATGAGCCATGCAAACCCGGCCCTGCGCATGAAGCTTCGGAACCCGGCATCAGCCGCTATGACACGCAGCTGCCCATGACTTTCGGCCAGCTCGATGTCGTTCACGCGCACGACTTTGGCACCATGGATGTCGACAATCTGCTTATCGAGGACATGGTTGAGCAGCAACATCGACGTGTCTTCCAGTTTAAAGTTTGGTTGAAGTTCTTCGTCCGCGAGTTTGAGAGTGCACTCCGTGATACCCAGGCCGCGCACGTTGTGCCATGCTACGCGTGTCAAACCACGCCGCGTCGTGACCATAACAGCCATGACGGCCGGGAACTTCTCTCCGGTCGCCACTTCAAGGTCGGCTATCGATCCGACAACAGCCTGCTTTCGGTCCAGAACGCGCATACCAAGAATGTTGCTGAGGTAGAACATTCGCGCCTCCTGGGGCGAGAGAATAGAATGGCGCCTGTATGCTATGCATGTTGGCTGGTGGTGTCAAGCATGCGCGTGGAGAAGCCGGAACCAGGCTGGCGAATGCACTGCAGATGACTTACAGACGGTCGTCGACCTCACCTCCGGAAACGGATGATATGGTTTCTCCATTGAGGAGCAGAGTCTCGGGTACGGGTAAGTGCTCGATAACGTTTTTACGCCAGTCCACCGTAAGCAGAAGAACGAGCGAGAGCAAGCCTGACGCTATGTTACTGACCGTCATGCCGATCCAGACGCCGCGCGAACCGAGTTTCAAGGCCATGGCAAAGAACCACGCCAGCGGCAGGCGCAGACCCCATAGCCGCACCAGGTCCAGGATCATGTTGGGCACATTGTGCCCTGATCCCTGAAATGCCGACTGCACACCCATCATGAGTCCAAAGAACGGGTTGGACCAGAGGAAGATGGACATGAACAGGACGCCTTCGGCGATGATTTCGGGCTGACTCGGGATGAATGCCCGGAACACCAGGGGAGTGATGAGTCGCAGGAGAACGCTCGCAACTCCCATCAGACCGACCATTGCAGTTGTCCCCTGCCGTACGACGGCAGTGGCACGGTCCTTCATGCCGGCGCCAAGTGCCTGCCCCACCATCGTGGCAATGCCCACTCCGGCCCCGTCGTTGATGAGGGAGGTAATGCTGAACATCCTGTCCCCGATCCCATATGCGGACAGGGCAACTATAGCGTTGGGTACGCGGCCGATGATGCCTGTCAGAACAATAAACCCGAACGACGTACCGGAAGCGCCGACCGACGCCGGGAGACCAATGCGCAGGATGCGCCTGACCCAGGCAATCTCCGGGAGCAAGTCATGCCAGATCACCTTCAGCTTTCGTCTCCCGGACATCAGAAACCACAGCGACATGATGGCGGCCACGACCTGACACAAGATAGTAGCAAGCGCAGCACCGGCCACGCCCATGCGGGCGAACGGGCCCCACCCGAAGATCATGAAAGGGTCCAGTAGAACGTTCAGGCCAACCGTGATCGCGTTGATGACCATGGGTGTCACGGTATCCCCGTACGCGTTCATGACTTGGGCATATACGGCAGAAATGAAGATAGCGGGCATGCCCATGAAGATGATCCGCGTATAGCTAATCGCATTGGCTGAAATAGCCCGGTCCGGCGTCAAGACGGGAAGAAGGATCGGCGATAGTACGACGCCGATGATCCCCACGGCAAATCCAAGCAGGATGGCCAGAGACATGGTCTGGCCGGCTGCTTTCTCCGCATCGACCTCGTTGTGCGCTCCCATGAACTGGGAAACAAGAGCGAGGCCTGAGGACCCGAACCCGAATGCAAATGCAATCAGGAACCACACGACCGGTCCTGCCACCTGAAGCCCGGCAACCGCGGCGGCATTCTCTGCTTTCGGAAGGTGACCGACCCAGAACGTATCAGTCATGTTGTACACCATGTTGAGCACGGAGCTGACCATGACGGGCCAGGACAGCCGAAACATCGTCGCAACGACTGGACCGTGAAGGATTTCCTCACGCGTGGGCATTCTGGAGCGATCGCTCATATTCTTCTCCTAGGCCTGGGATTCAGCCGGGACGGTCAGCACCTCTGGGGTTTCTCCCATAGAGACTTCGCCTGCACCAGGGGCGGAGTGCTCAATCACCTTGTGGTGCCAATCGACCGTCACCAGGAACACAAGAGCGAGTATAGCCGCCAGGACGTTGCTTACCAGCATGCCCGTCCAGATGCCCCGTGATCCCATGTGCAGGACAAACCCGAAGAACCAGGACAGTGGCACACGAAGGCCCCAGAGGCGTACGAGCTGCATGATCATCGGCGGCGTGTTGTGTCCTGAACCCTGGAATGCCGACTGGACCCCGGTGACGATGCCGAAGAACGGACTGGAGGGCAGGAACAGCGACATGAACAGGATCCCTTCACTGATGATCGCCGGCTGCGTCGGGATGAATGCCCTGAACAGCCAGGGCGTGAGGACCCAAAGAAGGGCCCCTTCAACGACAAGCATCCCGAACATCAGCGCTGTGCCGGTCCATACGACAGTGTTGGCTCGTTTCCGCAGGTCCCCACCCAACGCGTGCCCAACCATCGTCGAGATGGAAAGCGACAGACCGTCGATGGCGATGAAGCTGATGTTGATGAAGCGATCACCGATGCCATATGCCGACAGGGCTATCGTGGCGTTGGGTACGCGACCTATGATTCCCGTCAGAACCAGAAATCCGAATGACGTTCCTGACGCGCCGATGGAGGCAGGGAGACCGATCTTGAGAATGCGCCTGTACCAGAACCAGTCCGGCAGAAGATCGCGCCAGCCGATGCGAAGTCCATGCCTCCCCTTGAACAGGATGACCAAGGAGATGACAGCGGCAATCGCCTGACAGATGATCGTGGCCAGTGCAGCCCCGGCAACCGTCATGCGTGCAAAGGGTCCCCAACCGAAAATCATTAATGGGTCCAGGACGATATTGGCGACGACGGTCACAATGTTCACGAGCATGGGCGTGATCGTGTCCCCATATGCTGCCATGACCTGGGCGTACGCGACGGCCACGAACTCGAAGGGCATCCCTATAAAGATGATACGCGTGTAGATCGTTCCGGCACGAGCGACGGCGGGGTCAGAGGTAAGAAGCTTCAAGAGGGCGGGCGAGAAGATGACCCCCGTCACCATGATGAACAACCCGAAGACAATCGACAGAGACAGTGTCTTGGCTGCTGCCGTGTTCGCTTCTTCCTTCCGATGGGCACCCATGTACTGCGAGACCAGCGCCAGTCCTCCGGAGTTGAACCCGAAGGCAAATGCCATGAGGAAGAAAATGACCGGACCGGCTATCTGGAGCCCGGCGACGGCAGAAGCATTCTCCGAGGCGGGCAAGTGGCCTACCCAGAAGGTGTCAGCCATGTTGTACAGATAGTGGAGCAGGCTGGAGATCATCAACGGCCATGCCAGCTTGAACATGGTCCGGATGATAGGTCCCTGGAGTATGTCTTTTCTTGATGCAGTCCTTGCCACGATCTCCTCCGGATGGCGGGGCACGAACCCACACCTGCTTCAGACGTGTTTACAAGTATATCCTTATTCGTACTACGAACAAGAAATGGAACGGATCCTGCATGAAGAAAGGGAGGCGCTATACGGCGCCTCCCCTGGTCAGTTCAGTCTCGATCGAAGCTAATGGTTGTAGGGACCGCTCTTGCTGCCCCTGTGATCCCGCGGATCACCATGTCCCCCGCTGGGACGGTGCACCGAGCCGGAGCTTCCCGTCGGTCTCGACGCTCCAGAACCTCCACCACGCCTGTCGCCCTGGGAGCGTCCATCTCCGCTTGAAGAACGATCTGAA
Organism: Candidatus Cryosericum sp.; assembly: GCA_049299835.1. Lineage (GTDB taxonomy): Bacteria > Caldisericota > Caldisericia > Cryosericales > Cryosericaceae > Cryosericum. Next base: position 11,770 of record JBAQYC010000153.1, read on the forward strand.
GTACCGGGTCGAGGTCCACCACGATGTTCATTCGGGCGAGGTCCGCCCGTGCTCTCAGTACCGTCCGGACGGACGAAACGCGGTAGCTCGGTCTTTGCCTTGCCATCCCAGATGCTGTACGAACCCGTGGCCGCCTTCTCGTGGCTCACCGGCTTGATGTCGGGAGCGTAGCGGCTGACAAACTTGCGATGCGGTTCCTCTGAACTGCGAGGTCCTCTGCGGTCAGAAGGGCCACGCGAAGCAGACTGAAACTTCCGATTGTCGGTGCCTGGACGTCCAGTTCCACGACTGGTCCCCGGAGTGCCATCGAGTCGCGGCGCCTCCGTCCTGGGTCGGTCAGAGTAGGGTCTGTCGGTTCGCGGTCTGTCCGAGGCAGAACGCTCCGCGCGTGGCCTGCCGGAGTACGGATGGTCTGCGCGATCTGAAGTCGGTCTGTCGGTGTGCGTACGATCCGAGACAGAATGCTCTGTATGCGGACGATCCGAGTAAGGGCGTTCGGTACGTGGATGGTCTGAAGCCGGTCTGTCGGTGTGCGGACGGCTGATATGTGTGCGATCGTCTCGGGATCCGGCACTCTTCGACGAGCCGGTCTGTCCTGAGGCGCCGTGATGCTCTCCGTGCCACACATGCCCTTCCTGCCCTCGATTGTCCGACCGTTCGTGGCGGTCCGGTTTCTCCTGATCGGCTGCGGCCATGGGCCTCGAAGGAACCCTGTGCACCTCACGACTCTCTTCTTCTGTCCGGCGGCGCCAGTGAGCGTCGTCCTCTCCCTCAGGAGCAATATCGAACATCCCGAACCCATGAGAGTTCTTGCCTCCCAGACCGGATTCATACAGAAACGACAGAAGCTTGGCATCTCCAGTCAACTGGAAACGTCCAGTATAGCCATGCACAGGCGTGTCCTTGAACGAAATGACGGCGAGATGCGGGGTATGATCGAGACAGGTGATGCTGAAGCCATCACTGGGGGCCTTCTCCTGTGTCCACGCATAGTACTTGCGGACCGCGTTGTCCAGAACAAGCTTGGCGAACAGCGGATCATCGGGCGCGAAGTAGCGTGCAGAGTTGCTGTCCTTGCTCTCGCTCTGGTACACGGTGATGGGGCTGATGGTGCGAATTCGCCATGAGACGAGCCCGTGAGTGGGGATTGTAACTGGATAAGCGGCAGCGACACGCACAGACTGCACGAGGTTCCGCTCGAGGTGAAGGTCGTGGGCCTGCTCCAGGCGAGGCACAAGCGCTTCGATGAACTCGGGGCTGGGCGACGACAGGTAGAACCAGACGGGTGAGGACATCACAAGCTGATAGTGAACATGCCCATCCGATTCAGCCCCGTCGCGCGGGGAGATATCGATGCGCTCCACCGACTTTGCATACAGCTGCGAGAAGGTGAAGAGCTTGAAATGGGCTTCTTCCGTACCCGTCGCGATGCCGGACCACTTAATGTCTTCGGGAATACACGCATTGACAAGCCCCTGCACGTAGGGGTTATACCCCTGAGGCAAAATGAACTTGTCGAGAGCGCTCTGTACTTCGATCCTGATACGCATAGAAACCTCCACTCAATTCAGAGAACAGACAACTGGAAAGGTGAGCCATTATGGCCATGACGCGCCCCGCCACTGGGGTGCTCGTTCGAATGTCCTGCTGTAGATAATGTTATTATACGAGTTGTCAAGCGCGGTGCAACCATAACTTCAAGAGGATGTGGACAGATCTGCCTGCAGACGCTTGATGACATATCTGGACCACATATACTCACCTCATGAGTCTTCGTACACAGATCCGGAAATCCTTCACTGGTCACGCTCCGCGCCTTCAGGCATTGGAGTTTCTGAAGTACATTGGGCCCGGTTTTCTTGTCACCGTCGGCTTCATCGACCCCGGCAACTGGGCGTCGAATGTCGCTGCGGGCTCTCTCTATGGCTACCGCCTCCTGTGGATGGTGACACTGTCGACTCTGATGCTCATCCTCCTCCAGCACAATGCAGCACATCTCGGTATCGTCACAGGTCTTTGCATCTCCGAAGCGGCCACGAAGTTCATGCATCCCCGGTTCTCCCGTTTCGTTCTGGGCTCCGCTGTAGCCGCCTCCATCTCCACGGCCCTTGCGGAGATCATGGGAGCCGCCATCGGTCTCAACCTGCTGTTCAAGCTACCACTGCGTCTCGGTGCCATCATGGTAACGGCCGCCGCCGTCTGGCTCCTTCTCAGCAACGGTTATCGACGCATCGAGAAGCTCATCATAGCATTCGTGTCACTGATAGGGCTGTCGTTTTTGTATGAGCTGTCCCTCGTGCACATCCCGTGGGCAGAGGTAGCGAGCGGGTGGATCATGCCTGTCATACCCCTGGGCTCCGTTCCCGTTATCATGAGTGTCCTCGGCGCCGTTGTCATGCCGCACAATCTCTTCCTGCACAGCGAGATCATCCAGAGCCGCCAGTTGAACCAGCACGGCACAGATGTCATCGAGAAGCAGTTGCGGTTCGAGTTCGTGGATACGCTGAACTCGATGGCCATCGGATGGGCGATCAACAGTTCCATGATCATCCTTGCTGCAGCGACGTTCTTCGCCAGCGGGACTGCCGTCACAGAACTCGGGCAGGCGCAGGCCATGCTGCGGCCGATGCTGGGCCGGGCAGCGGCCATAGTCTTCGGCGGAGCATTGCTGATGGCGGGTCTGTCGTCCTCGGTCACTGCAGGTATGGCTGGTGGCAGTATTGTTGCCGGCATGTCGCGAGAACCCTACGACCCGTCGGACAATCACACCAGACTGGGCATCATGATAACCCTTCTTGGGGCCCTGCTTGTTGCGCTCCTGATCACCAATCCGTTCAAGGCCCTGATCTTCAGCCAGATAGCACTCTCCATCCAGTTGCCATGGACGATCGTCCTCCAGATTCTGCTTACCTCGAACCCGCGCGTGATGGGTAAATATGTCAACACAGCAGTTGACCGTCTTCTCCTGTGGACGACGACTGTCGTCGTCAGCAGCCTCAATGTCCTTCTCCTGGTCGATACGCTTCGCAATCTCCTTCATTAGCGGCACAAAGAGCAGCGCATATCTACGTACTCTTGACAAGACACATCTGCTCGGCTTTAATGGGTTCGGCAGAAGGGAAGGGCACCCCTTTTCTGGCCATCCCGGGTTGGACCACACGGGAAGAAAGGAGTTGTATTGTGACAAACTCGACAGTAAATGCACGCTGGAGAAGGCACTTCGTCGTCGTTCTGGCCGTCATTGTGGCAACAGCCTCCTCGCTGGTTCTTTCTCCTGCTCCAAGCGTCAGTGCAGGGACGTACAACCCTCTGAAAGCCGTACAGTATGCCGACCAGTGGTGGAACAAACGCAATCCCAGATTCCAGAGCTACGGCTTCAACGATTGCGCCAACTACGTTTCACAGTGCCTTATCGCAGGCGGCCTCAACCTGCGTGCAAGCCCTTCAGTCGACAAGAGCGGGAGTATTGCGCAGTGCTCGAGCCTGGACACCTTCCTGACGAAGACCCTCAAAGCCACTGTCTGGAAAACGTCCTCAAGTGCACGCCCACCCACCGCACTGCAGCCTGGTGATGTCGCCATCTTTGGAAACTGGCTGGGTCTGACTCACGCAGTGTTCATCTCGGCAAAGCAGACAAACGGTCAGCCCCTCTTCAATGCCCATACGTACGACCGGAAGAGGACAACCCTCGGGTGGTTGTTCAGCGGCTGGACGTACGTCAAATACTACCACATCGTCAAATCGCCGATCACCGTCGCAGCCGCTCCCAAGCCTGCGACTCCGGCGAAAACAGCCGTTGTGGCACAACCTGCCGTGACGACGAGGAGCTCGGTGCCCGCCACGACTCTCAGCCCAAAGTCCGAACCAGTCGACCCCGGGGTTCTCGTTGCTACACTTGCCCCATCATCAGTAACATCGGCGTCGGCAGTGCTGAACGGGGTCATCAGACCTGATGGTGAACCGGCTCTCTGGTTTTTTGAATATGGTGTCTCCGAGATCTACTCCTACGCTACCGGCAAACAAGGCCCACTTCTCGGAAACATGACCTACAATGTCGACCTTGCAGTCACCGAACTCAAATCAGGCACACTGTATCACGCTCGCCTGGTACGAGTGGCTCTGGACGGCCGGCTTATGACGGGGCCGGATATCACGTTCCAAACCCCCGAGGCCCCACGCGCAGCCATTCAGCAGGACTGAAACGGGACTGACTCGGGCACGAACGCGAAACGCCGTTTCTTCTATGCCCGGGCGACGAAGAAGACGCGAGGTTCAGACTCAGGATCGGCAAGAGGTGCAGTCAGGTCTGTGGCACGCGCCTGGTAGACCGCGCTGAATCCGACCTCCAGCAGCGCCGTGGTCACCTCGCGCACCAGCCACGCGTTTTCCACGAATGTCTCATCGAAGCGAAGCCAGCTGCCTGACTCCTGCCGAACAAACCCGGAGTCCTTGATGCGTCCCTGACGCTTGTCTTCGTCGTACATGCCGCGCTTGATGATCATCGCGTCCAAGTCATCCTCCACGGTCACATTGTTCCAGTGTCGCAGCCCAAGCACCGTATTAAGGTCAAAGGCGAACAAGCCCCCGGGCAGCAGGCATTGGTGCACACAGGCGAAACAGGACAGCAGTGTGTCGATACTGGCCAAGTGGTTGAGGGCGTCGAACGTCGACACGGCAAGCCCAAACCGCGAGGATAGCGAGAAGTCGGCTGCATCACTCTGGACAAAGGAGATTTCGCCAGACGAGACGAATGAAGCACAGTTGATGCGAGCATGCGCAAGCATGGGTTCCGAGTTGTCCAGACCTGTCACGACATACCCCGCCTGCAGGAACTGCAACGCCAGCTGCCCGGTCCCACAGCAGACGTCAAGCAGTGACCGCTCGCCCTGAGGACAGACCTGCTCGTATAAGGCCCGCAGTCTCGGTCCGACCAGCGTCACGAACCCTGTCCATCGTTGATTGTATGCCTGTGCAAACGGTGCCCTATAGGACGATTCCATACGAACCTCCCACCGGTGTGCTTTGAGCCAATCTATCACCGGCACGCTCCGGGGTCAACACCGGCGACACCGGCAGACCAGCCGGGCTGAGACATACGGAAGTGATCGGAAATGACAACAGCGCCTTTCCATACGGAAGGGCGCTGTGACGTCGAGTCGATACGATTTGTTCCGACTGGTACAACGCTAGGCGATGACGCTCCACTGCGACGGCTTGACCTCGTCGCCGAACGTCCTCTGTACGTCCAGCAGACGCGTTCGCTGGGCCTCGAGCTCAGTGAACAGGACCTCGGGCGCATCATGTGTGCTGGTCTTCCAGCTCTCGATGACGCGGTCGATCTTGCTCAGGTTCTCGGGGATGCGGAGTGAGAACTCGGCCTCGTACTCTTCCTCCGGGTACTCGCGGCCAATAATGTCCTTGAACAGCGGAACAAGATCCTTGTACTCCGGGATCCAGCCCGTCGCAGTCTTGATGGCCTTGACGTCGCCGTTGCACCGCAATTCCATCCATTTGTACCAGACCTTCTTGTCATTTTTGCCGTTGAGGAACTTTCCATCGCGGCTCTTGAGGAAGTAGTTGACACCAAAGATCTTCGGCAGCCGCCTGGCTCCCCTTGCAAAATCGACGTTGATCTGCAGGTATTTGCCCAGCGGAATGGACAGGAAGTCCAGGTTCGACATCGGGTTATGCTGGCGGACACCGGCCTTACCAATGGTTGCAGCAGTCGTCTCAGATTCGATAGAAGCACCAAAGGCGACAATGCCATTGGCCCAGTCGATGGACTCCTGAACCGGGACCCACGTGTCCGAATCACGACCGCCATAGACATATGCGCCGACTTCGACACCGTCGGGATTATCGGCGTTCTTGTCCAGATTCTCAAGCATTTCCAGCCCCAGCGTGAAACGGGCATTTGCATGAGAGGCGGGTATGGGCTTGCCATCCTTGTCAACCTTGCCCGGAGTCCACTCGCCCTTGAAGTTGACGCCGTGGTCCGGCACCTCCGCGTCCTTGCCTTCCCAGTAGACGCCACCGTCATCCGTCCTGAGGACGTTGCTGAAGATGACCTGATGTCCGGACGCATGCAGTGCCTTCCACTGAATTGGATCATCCTTGCTGTTGACGCCCAGGATGATGCCAAACATGCCGTGTTCACAGTTGACTGCCCGCACGACGCCATCGATCTTGCGGAGATAGGCGATGTCGTCACCAACGATGCTCTCGCCGTCCAGCATAGCGGTCGACGTCTTGCCACACATCGAAGGGAACGCACCCGTGAAGTAGGTGACCCGATCATGAGGCCCGTGGATACCCATGACGAGCATGTGCTCGCACAGCCAGCCCTCCTGCGACCCTCGGTGGATGGCGAGGCGCATGGCCATCTTTTTCATGCCCAGCGTGTTGCCCGCATACTGCGTATTGGCACTGTACACGATGTCGTCCTTGAGGTCGATAAAGATGCGGCGCTTGTCGATGTTCTTCGTCGTCTTGTTCTCAGTCAGCTCACCTTCAGAATGTACGAACTTGAAGAAGTGTGCCTGCTCACCCCGGCGGATAAACTCGTCATAGCCAGGTCGATACAGCAGCTTCTCCGAATGCGCGACGTAAGGACTGTCGGTAAGTTGAACCGCGGGGATGGCGAACTCCGAACCGTTGGGTCCCAGCGTAGCGAAGACGATCAGCATCTGGCGTCCGCGCATAATGCCATCCATGACCTCGCCTATGTCCTTGAGGCCTTCAGTCCGGTCACGTGTGGAAATCTGGGGTCCCAGCTCTTCGCCCGGGTCCACCAGGATGTTGGTGTGCTCCTTGTCGCGACCCTGGTCAAGAGGAGAGTCGAAGTGAAGGGTGTGGCCGTTCATGGCCAGACGCTGTTCTTCACCATCCCGGAGAGCCTTCTCGCTGATGTAGGAAAGATCTCGGGCTGAGTCATCACAGACGAAAACACTCGCTGGATCGAGCAACTTGATGAAGTGGGCAATGAATTCGTACAACTTCACATTCGAGATCTTGCTGAGCTTCGCGTACTGCTCCCCGCCGAGCCGTTCCTCCAGGAGCCTGGTGACATTTTCGTCCATGCACACACCTCCATCGATGCTGGCCATGCGGCCGTTGTTGTTACGTGGACATTCTACACCATTGTTTGCGAACGAACAGACTACAGGAACGGGTGAAGACCGTGCGACAGCATCACATCCAGTGTTTGCGTCTGTAGTACCTGAGGATGAGGATGACTACAACAACCATGACCAGCCACACAAACGGGTAGCCATACTTCCACTCGATCTCGGGGAAATTGCGAAAGTTCATGCCGTACAGTCCGACAATAAACGTCAGGGGCACGAAGATGGTCGAGATGATCGTGAGCGTTTTCATGATGTCGTTCAGCCTGTTGCTGAGGGATGAAAGATATGCCTCCACCATGTTCGATGCAAGATCACGATAGGTCTCCAGCATGTCCATCAACTGGATCGAGTGGTCATACGCGTCCCGGAGGTACAGCTTGGTCTCGTCCTTGATCAGTCCCGACAGGTCCTGCTGCAGTCCAAGGACGACCTCACGTTCAGGCCACACCGTCTTGCGCAGCATGAGGAGTTCCTTCTTCAGATCAAAGATGGCGTTCAGCGTCTCGGGCGTCGGCTGGTCGATGACTGCTGTCTCAAGATCCTCAAGTTGATCTCCCAGC
>JBAQYC010000154.1:0-3986 GCA_049299835.1 Candidatus Cryosericum sp.
GTGCTATGCGGTGTGCGACCACGAGATAATGGTCCAGGAGCAGGGCGCGATCGTCAGCAGATGTCTCGCCTGACGCCGCAAGCATCGCTTCACAACTCCTGGGGCGCTCCAGCTGTTCCACAAACATTGCATAAGCTCGTTCAGCAGGAGCGTTGCCGCAGATGGAGCGCTCGATGAAGTCGAGTTCACTCTGGATGTCGCTGTCGCTCGCGGTGAGGACGACCCGCACCGTTTCGGGACGCTCCGCAGACTGGGCTGCCTGCAGCAGGTCCTGGTCTGTATCACTGCTGAGCGGCTTCTCGAATGTGAACAGAGCGGTTCTGTACATGAGTCCCTTCAGGCGGCCCGGCGTTCGCCGTCCGGTCCGAGATGAAACAGGTAATTGAGATAATCTCCTCCCTGCTGCCACCACGGGTTCTCGCAGAAGCACGTGGATCCGATGCATGGAAGTGTGTCTTTTCCTGTGCCCAGGTACTGCATGACACCCAGGAGAACACGCCTGGGACCAGCCGGGAAGCAGTATATAGCGAACCAGCCCGCCGGCAGACAGTTGTCTCCGTGCCACCACATGACCTGATGGACATAGCTGTCGCGTATCCACAGTTCCGCCAGGTGCAGGGCTTTTGCCACAAAGCCCTCCCATACGGTGGGATTGAAGCTGCGAATGGGGGTCCCGGCACGGAGGAACATGCTCTCGCGGACGCTCTCCCAGTGAACTTGAACGAGGATCCGGACATCATGTCGGCCGCCAAGCTCACGTGGGTCGAGCAGGAGACTTGTCTCGCAGATCAGGACCGGGGTCTTCATGAGTGCGCCTCCTCTGACGGGACATTCATAAGATCGGTGCTGTCAGGACACAGGACATCCTGAAGAAGGACATAGAGTTCGAAGGCGTTATGATGGTACAGCAGGCGCAAGTGCTCTAGCTCGACAGGTTCGAGTGTCGGATGTAGCAGAGCCCACTCGTCAAATGCCCGGTCGTCAGAGAGCGCCATGAGCAGCGATTCATAGCGCACAGCAAAGGCGGCGTCCGTCAGGACGCGTTGAGCGACGAACCCGAGTTCTCTGTTCAGGTCGTCCGGGGTTGCCTCGAGAAGTCGCTGGATGTTGGCAAGGTCAGACGCAGCAGTCCGGACGTCACCAGCAGTTGTGAGACGTCCAAAGTCGCTATGCCGAGGAAAGACGAACAGGATCGTCTGGTCCATGCTGCCTCCAATCGGGGGCGCTGCACGAAACGCTCTCTGCAAGCTACAACGGATTCCACTAGCGCGCGGATGATAACCTCTGGCCTCTGTACTGCTACGCCGATGCTGAGTACGTTACAAACACGACTCTCAACACATCCCTGACTGCCTGGACAATGGTGCGTTCTGTCTCCACCGTACTTGCCACAGGAACCTGACAGCTATCTGGCCTCAGGATAAGTCCATGGGTATTCTTGTCAAGACCAGCCTAAAGGAGTCTCTGTCCTGGCATCAACATTACCGAAAAAAGCTTCCTCGGGTTGCGCCAACAAGTGCCGGGACCTGACCGCTTCATTGAGACGCTTTTGTTCAGGAGATCAGACCCTGGTCGTGCAGGATGCCGTGGAACGCGCGCAGGGCATCTCTGTGCGCGTGCTTTTCCCACGATGGGTCGGACGGACAGTAGGCCTCGCGCCAGAGCCTCCGTACCTCACCTGCAATGGCTTCACTGACAGCGTACTGCTGGCGCAGACGATTGCTTGCTATGGCGCACCACAGGCTGTTGATCTGGGCCGGGAGGGAATCGCCCAGACATCCGAACTCAAAGCAGGTTGCGTACATTTTGCTTGTCGGAGCACTCGTCTCGCGCGTCCGATACATGTAGTCGATCATATCGCCTTCGATACGGTAGAACTCCTGTGACGTGGCGGCGACGACATTCGAGTAATCGATACGCTTCGCCCATTGTATGGAGGGCACCGGGTCCAGCCCGGAGTTGACGACACTCATGCGGTCGCGTGGTCCATACCCCGTATGGAGGTCTACGTGGACGAGGTGGGGTACTGCGTTCAGACAGTCGTCATACAGGCGTCGCATGACCCGAGTCTCCGGTTGCCACTCGGTGCCGCCGTAGTAGAGACCTGCCGGCTCATCATACTGTCCAGCCAGAAGAGCCTGACGGAGCTTCCCGGACTTGCCCGTAACGGCGAGGCGCATCACCTGACTCGCAACGAGCAGACGATTCCACTGGACGGAAGGCATGGGTCCCTGCGGCTGGAAGATGGACCGGAGGCTGCCATAACCGTCGCTGTCCCGGGCAGCGCCGTCCCAGGACACGATGAAGTTTCGGTTCAGATCGACATTTGCCGCGTTCGTGCGCTGTTCGTGCTTCATGCCCCACGGGTTGATGGCATGGACAAGGCACAGCGACGTCATCTCCGGGTCAAGCATTGGGAGGATCTCCCGAATGGCCAGCTCCAGGATTGCCGAACCGGCGAACCCTTCGATGCCGTGTTCGCCGGTTGTAATCAGCAGCATGTGCCGTGGTTGCTGCGTCGCCGGGGCGTGCAGGATGTCGATGCTCAGGTCGCCCTCGATTTCATGAACCATATGTGTTTCGATCCGGCTGGAGGGCCAGCGGACTGCAACACGGTCGAGGTTCGAACGGAACCGCTCACGGGATGCCTCGTAGCTCTGTGGAATCAGTGACGTCATGGGGCTAGAAGGGGCCGAAGTGTAGTGAAACGGCGAGCAGCAGGAAAGCAGCCGTCACGATCAGTGACACGAGTTGAAGCAGGATCGTCCAGCGGAACCAGCGGGGATAGGACACGTTGGTCAGCCCCAGCCCGATCAGCAGGACGGCGTTCGTCGGGTACATCAGGTTGCTGAAGCCGTCGCCGAAGCAGAATGCAGTGACCGCGATCTGCCGCGTGAGGCCGACGAGGTCTGCGAGCGGCGCCAGAAGGGGCATCATGAGGAACGCCTTTGCCGATGCGGATCCGATGAAGAAGTTCATCCCGAGGGTCACCGCGTAGATGAGCAGGCTGGCGATGGAAGGTGAGGTCTTCGCAATGCCTGTGGCAGCGCTGTGCAGGATCGTGTCCATGATCCCTGCTTCGGCGACGATGTGCTTGACGCTCATGGCCATCAGGATGAGCAGGATGCCGGGAGCCATGCCCGCCAGACCGGAACCGAAGGTCCTGAATGTGTCGCGTGCCCCGAGGCCGGACATGAACCCCGCCCCGAGGCCGGCTGCCACGAAGGCGAGGCCGATGATTGGCAGAGAGTATGTCTGGAGTGTGGGAACCAGCGGCCCCAGCAGGACGACGGCCAGCATGACGCCGAGGCATGAGATCGACCATGTGACAGCACGGTGAGGCGTCACGGAGGTAAGTCCGTCGGACGATTGCTGGTAGCGTGCGCGAGCTGCCTGCTCCTCCGGCCATGACAGGATCGATGTGGAATCATGCTCGACGTGGCGAGCATGCAGGATGACGAATGACGCCACCAGGACATACATGACCGCGAACACGATGATGCGAAACCACGCCCCCGAGAACAGGGGCAGCCCTGCAATGCCTTGAGCGACCCCGATGCTGAAGGGGTTCGCGATTGCCGCACTGAATCCGAAGCCGGTGGCGAGCAGGCTCATGCCGAGTCCTGTGAGCGAATCCCAGCCCATGGACCACGCCAGGGCGACGACGATGGGGATCAGCGGTACCGTCTCCTCGAAGATGCCCAGCAGAGCACCCATGGACATGAAGAAGAGACAAACGACGGCAATCAGCACGTACCTGCGGGAACGGAACTTTGTCACGATGCGCGCAATGATGGTACGGATGACACCCGCATGGTCCAGAACGGCGAAACTGCCGCCGACAAGCAGGATGAACAGGATGATCGTGATGACCATGACGGCATCACTGCTGCCGAGGACTTCCACCGGAGCCGTGAACCACCTCCATATGGGAAGCGGGCGCGCCTGTGTCAGGCTGAAGGAGGTCGGGTCGAGAACCTCACGAC